>JANYFV010000514.1 GCA_025359635.1 Undibacterium sp.
CCCGCCGCTGCCAGGCGTTCGAAGTGCGTTGCCACAAAGCTGAGTGGAACCGAAGCATAGCGACCAGTCAGTATGTCGCTAATCTCACCGACTGAACGTAGTCCATCGGCCAGATTCAGCGCCTCATATTCCATCAATTCAGAATCGCTGCGGTTGATTGCGCTGGCGGATGCGGTAGTTTCGGTCACCCCGCGCGCTGCCAGTGCCTCGCTCAGATGGTCGTAGTAATACACGCCCAGCGGCCCACGTACTTCGGCAGAGCGCACTGGTATGCGCTTATCGCTGATAGGGGCGACCGGGATAACTACTTGATTTTTCTTGAGCTGCGCGTTGAGATCTTGTACCGCATTCAGTGTGCCAGGCCACAGCTTGCTGATGGTTGCGAGCGTGGCAGTGCTTTGCACCAAACTCTCGCGCACGGCAAGCGCGCCATCGCGTTGATTCTCGCTGAGGGCGGCTCGTAGACGTGCCTGTGCCAGATATTTCTCTGCGCTTGCCCTTGCCACTGCCAGCAAGCGTGGCGTTTCGTTGGCGGGTAACGCGGCGAGTGTGTAGGCGATAGCTGCGCCTAGGTAAGTAACACGGCCTAATTTGGTAGCATCGAGATTTTCTGGCAGATCTTTATTGGTGTGGATGGTGACGTCTGGCCAATCGTGGAAGTACAACATCGGCACGCCCCAGCCAGCGGCTTGAAACACTTCGTGATCGCTGCCTAGCTCGATATTGCGCACATCACCGAGAAACACATCACGCGAGCCGCCGGGTGTGACAAAGCCCGCATAGCCGTCGCCACCGCGCTCGGCGTGGTTGGCGGAAGCGGCGACCACTTCATCGAAAAACGCCAGGCCAATATCGTTCAGCACGTGCGGTAGCGAGGCTGCAGTGCGTGATAAATGGAAAGTGGAATGCGTGGTCGCGAGCAATGCACCGACCATGTCCATATGGATGCCGCCAACCATGCGCGTCACCATCTCGGGATGGCGTGACAGCCAGGCTTGCGAGCCAGCAATCTCGGGCGTCCAGAGGAAACGGATGGTAAAGCGCGGCCTTGCGATACTGCCGCTGGCGATGGCGCGGTTCAGGCTGCGTGCGACTTCAAGAATCGCGGCGCTGCCCGAGGCATTGTCGTTGGCGCCGGCAGATTGATGGCAGAGATGCGCCGTGAGTATCACCTCACCTGCCATAGGTTCGGTGCCGGGGATAATCGCAGACACTACGTCAAAGTTGGCGGCCTGCATCTGCGCTTGCACAGTGGCATGCAGCGTGATGTGTTCGCCCGCCGCCAGACGCTCACGATAGTCGCGCGACTGGCGTTTTGAAAGCATGAAGGCGAACTTGTTTTTTGTTTGATACGGTGACAGATGCCCCCATCGCACCAGATCAGGATCGTCGCCAGACCAGGCCGTAGTTTGATTCGGGAAGTCCGACAAAAAACCAAGCGCGCCGCGCTCTTCTACCGCCTGCTGATGCACCAGTGTCAACGCGCCGCTGGCAAGCACAATTTTTCCTTTGATATCGCGCCCTGCATAATCCTTGGCGGAAGTACCGGCGCCGACATCGACCAGTTCGGCCGTCACATCGGCATCCTGGCTATAGTCGGCAAGAGCGACCGGCAGCTCTGGGAAGCGTGCAAGCGGATGCGGCTTGGGTGACACTTCATCGAGCCTGGCCGCAACCCCGTTCCAGCCCAGATAGCTGCGGAAATGCTTGTAGCGCGTTATGCCATCCGCTGGAAAATGTTCGACCGTGACTTCGCTCAGACCGGCGCTGGCCGCTTGCATACGCACCCACTCGGCCGCCGCCGCATAACCCGGCGAACCCTGTACCCGATGAAAGCGTCCGAGAGTACGTACACTTTCTAATGCGGCCTGGCCATCGACGGCGGCATGAATCGCCGATGGAACCGTATCGGGCCAGAACGACACTTTGCGTTCGCTGGCGCTAGCCAGGTTAGTCAAAAGAGCAGCTGAAGTAATGAAAATGAGCGGAAATTGGACCAAGGCGTTCTCCTATTTTGATCAATTTTTCTGTTTTATTGGAAAATCTCGGTTTATTCGTACTTTTGCAGAAGTTTAGAAAGCGACCCGTTCTTCAATCCTTTTTGAATGATCTTGTCAATTCTATCGATGACATCGTCATAATGCCCTTTGCCGCTGGCAAAATGTATCGTGTCGTAAAACATAGGATTAGTCGAAATATTGAACTGCACATGATTGAGTTCAGGATCGTTAAATTGGGGAATAATTGTTTGATGAACATAATCGGACACTTGCTGACGGTTATATTGTTGCCCGAATGGCTTTAGCAAAAAATCGCTTTGATTTTCCACCAGTTTTTTATACCGGTATCGATCGGGGATAAAATCCTCTTGCACAATAAATACCTTATTTTTTGCCATTTCATATTCGATGCCATGGCTCAAACCAAGTCCGCTTGTCATTCGCTTACCTTTTAAGTCAGCGACGCTAGAGAAATGCGCATTTGCAGTGCCGTAAGAAATCGCCCACATATGTAGCGTAATTACCGGTTGAGAAAAGCGATAACGTTCAAGACGCTCATTCGATTTTGAAAAACCATAAATAATCCCGCCACCTTGCTCAACTTGTAATTGGGCACGCTTCCACGGCAAGGTGACAATGGAAAACTTCAGTCCGCCTTCTCGTTCAAAATAACTGAAAATTTCTGTTATTTGGCGACTATTAGGAATTTGCTTACCATTAATATCAAAGTTATCCGGTAGATAAAGTTTGACGGTCAGTGGCGTTGCAGCGAGCGCTGAAAAGGCGATGCCGAAAATAAAAATAAATAAACAAAAACCTAAGAAACGAAAGCTAGACATATTGAAAAGTAAGTTCAGGATCAGCTACATGCGAGAAGTATGAACGATTTCTTTTGGAGCGCAGGTGAAATATTACAATCAGCTAGTGAGATTAAACAAGTTTTGCCGTTCAAGCCTAGCGCCTAAAGAAATTTTTAATTAAAAGGCTAGTGGCGACAGCAAAGACTAATTGCTCTCGCATTAACAAAGCTGTTGGCAAGCTTATTCAATACCGCAAAGACAGACAACTCAAGCCACCATCCATTTTCTGAAACTCAGACATATCAAGCGTGATGATGGCATAACCCAGCGCGCTTAAAGATGTTTGTAAAAGTGGAAAACCGGCCGGCATAATGACATGCTGATTCACCCGCACACAGTTGGCGGCATACTCTTCGTTGGGGCTCACTCTGATCAGTTCAAACGGGTGCAACGCGGCTTCACCGGCCAAGGCATCGATAACGATCATGCGCTTATCATCCAGACCATCGCCCAAATACGCGATGCCGCTTTTCAGATGCAAGATGCCCGGCACTTCTCGCACATCGATGGTTGACCAGGTGTAGCCACGCTGTTCCAGCCAACTACCTAACTGGCGTGCGCCCTCGTGATTGGTGCGCAAGGAAATGCCGATGATGAAATGCTTGCCCGCTTCGCAGATATCGCCGCCATCCACCGTGCCGGGGGCAGTGATCTCTGCCAGCTCAGGATAAAACTGCGCCAGCGTTGCTTGCATGCTGCGCACTTCGCCCGCACGGCTGGCTGCACCGGGACGTGTCAGGATGGCGCCGTGCTCAGTCAATATCGCCACATCTTCGACGAAAGTGGAATCCGGAAAATCAGCATCCGCCGGCAAATGCGTCAGACTCAGGCCGCAGCTTTCCAATGCCTGGCAATAGCGCTGGTGCTGCTCTAGCACCAGCGCAAAAGAAGGGCGCCCCAGATCGACTGTGGTCAGCCCGTCAGAAAAA
>JANYFV010000531.1 GCA_025359635.1 Undibacterium sp.
TCAATATCATTGACGATCTCATTTCTGACGATGGATCGGGGACGGTACTTGAGTTCCCCCGTTGGGATTTCGCTGTGCACATCGAGGGCGATCTGGTTGCCCATATTTTTCTCGAAATTAAGACTCAGTGGTTGAGATTAGGAAAGATGAATTTGTTAACGCGTTTCAAGTTAATTAGAAATCTGCGCCAACAGGTTCGCTCTAGTGCACCGCAAGCCGTGCAGGCTGCGTTGGTGGTTAGGGATAATTTACGCAATCGTGTCACGATACAACGCGCGTATTTACAAGCTTTGGGGCTGGCGAGAAAGCGGGCGATTTTGGCGACGCCGTATTTTGCACCGGGAGGGAAATTTCGCCGCGCTTTAATCTCTGCTGCAAACCGCGGCGTTGATGTCACCTTGCTCATCGGCGTAGGGCAATTCAGGCTTCAGGATGCCGTGGCAAATTCCTTTTATCCCAAGCTTTTTGCTCATGGGATAAAAATTGTTGAATATAAAAAAACACAATTACACGCCAAGGTAGCGGTGATAGATCACGATTGGGCGACAGTTGGGTCAAGCAATTTTGACGGCTTAAGTTTATTCGTGAACCAGGAAGCCAATATCGTGATTAAAAATCAGGCGTTCGCCGATATCTTGACGACTTACCTTGAGCAAGGTATTGCTGAAGGTCGGCCGGTAGATCCCAAAGAATATGCTAATCAGGCTTGGTACCGACGCATCTGGTATGGCATTGCTTATTTCGTTTACCGTGGGCTCATGCGTATAGCAACGCTAGGTAGCTACACTTAAGGAGGGCTTACGCAAACCGCCCCAGCGTTGTTGTGTCGCAAGCGAATAGCTGGCTATTCAAATTCCTTGCTACACCACATAGCCGAGACAATTTTGCGTAAGTCCTATTAAGTTAAGAAATGCCTTGTATTTGGCATTAGCGTGAAATACAGTGAATAAAAATAGAATGAACGTTCTATAATAAAACTTTCAAGAAATTTTCTTTACGAGTTTTATCAATGAGCGATGACATCCGAATCGACAAGTGGTTGTGGGCGGCACGGTTTTTCAAGACCAGAAGCCTGGCAACAAATGCAGTAGATTTAGGGCGGGTGCTACAGAATCAACAGCGTATCAAACCGGCACACAGCGTTAAAGCAGGCGATGTAATTGAAGTGCGCCATGCAGACCAGGTATTGGAAGTTGAAGTGCTTCGGTTGTTAGAGCTGCGCGGTTCCGCCAGTATTGCGCAAACCATGTATCAGGAGACGGTGGCAAGCGCTGAAAAACGAGCACTGGCGATTGAGAAAAGAAAATTTCAACCTGAACCAGCTGCTGCGTTGGTGGGGCGCCCTACTAAGCGTCAACGTCGCCAACTGGATTTCACGAGGAATTAAACCGTAGGAATTAAACCAATTTAACCACTCCGTAAAAATATCTCGAAGAATCACTATGGAAGGAAGTAGATACTCTCCTCTAAACGTGTTTTCTGATTTGACTTTTAGTGCGCCGTGATTAATAGTACGAGCGTTCGATTAATTCGCAATATTGCATAAATCGAACACATCCATGAATTTAATAAAAATGCCTGTGTGATATGAATATAACATCAAAATTTATGCGTAAAGGGGAGTTGACCCGCGCTGCCATTTTGGATGTGGCATTGGATGCCGCAAGCCGTGATGGTATTGAAGGTCTGACGATCGGTCTTTTAGCTGACAAAATGAATATGTCTAAATCAGGCGTGTTTGCCCATTTTGGTTCACGTGAAGATTTACAGATTGAAGTGTTGAAGTTGTATCACTATCACTTTGAGCAGGAAGTGTTTTACCCGAGCATGAAAGAAGAACGTGGTTTGCCGCGTCTGCAATCGATGTTTGCGCTGTGGGTGAAGCGCGTTACAGTAGAGATTGCATCCGGGTGTATTTATATCAGTGGCGCGGCCGAATACGATGACCGTCAAGGCCCGATTCGGGATGAATTGGTTGGCATGGTACACGCCTGGCAAGGGGCATTGCGCCGTGCTGCTACGCAAGCGATTGCTTTCGGACATTTAAGCGCTGACGTTGATCCTGAGCAGATTGTTTATGAGATGTATGGATTAATACTCGCGCTGCATCATGACGCACGTTTCCTAAGGAAGCCAGGTAGTGTCAATCGTGCTGAGATTGGTTTTGAGCGAATGATAGAAAGTTATGCACCGAAGACCGTCACCGCGTAATTTAGGCTAAACCTTACATCGCATTTTGAATTCGTTTTTTTATTTGTACTACTCGTTAATTTTATTGTTTTAATTTTTGCCTTCAGGAGAAAAACATGGGTCAATACGTCGCTCCATTGCGTGATATGCAATTCGTTTTGCATGAGTTGTTAGCCGTAGAAGGCGAACTAAAACATTTGCCAAAGTACGAAGAAATTGATGCGGATATCATCAATCAGGTGCTGGAAGAAAGCGGCAAATTCACTGCGGAAGTGTTGTTCCCCCTGAATCATTCTGGTGACCGCGAAGGCTGTCATCACGACAAAACTACAAAAGATGTGACGACGCCAAAAGGCTTTAAAGAAGCCTACAAGCAATACGTAGCTGCGGGTTGGCCAGCACTGTCTTGCGATCCTGAATTTGGTGGCCAAGGCTTGCCTTTGGTATTGAATAATTCTTGCTACGAAATGATGAATTCGGCCAATCAGGCCTGGACCATGTACCCGGGCCTCTCGCACGGCGCTTACGAATGTATCCATGAACACGGCACACCAGAGCAAAAAGCCCTGTATCTGCCAAAACTGATTTCTGGTGACTGGACAGGCACCATGTGCCTGACTGAACCACATTGCGGCACGGATCTGGGTATGTTGCGCTCCAAAGCTGAGCCACAAGCTGATGGCTCCTACAAAATTTCCGGCGCGAAGATTTTTATCTCCGCTGGTGAACACGATATGTCTGAGAATATCGTTCATCTGGTACTGGCGCGTTTGCCAGGCGCACCAGAAGGTTCCAAAGGTATTTCGTTGTTTATCGTCCCTAAATTCTTGCCGAATGCAGATGGTTCTAACGGTGCGCGTAACCCTATCTTCTGCGGCGCAATCGAAGAAAAAATGGGTATCCACGGTAATTCGACTTGCCAGATGAATCTGGATGACGCTACAGGTTGGTTGATAGGCGGCCCGAACAAGGGTTTGAA
>JANYFV010000555.1 GCA_025359635.1 Undibacterium sp.
CAAGACGGGCAGCATGCTGATACCCATGCCGGTAGCGTTGGCAGCGGCAATCACTTGCTGCGCAGTCTCTGCCATATTTGGATAAAACGCCCCATCCTGCGCGCGATGCAGATAATGAAATTCACAGACTGCCGTGTAACCGTGGCGCAAACATTCTGAATACAACTGAGCGGCAATCGTCTGCATTTGTTGCGGCGTGATGTGCAGTGCGTAACGGTACATCAGATCACGCCAGGTCCAAAAACTGTCTGGGCCATCACCGGCGATTTCGCTCATGCCCGCCATGGCACGCTGGAAGGCGTGCGAATGCAGATTAATCATACCGGGCACAACAAACTCTTGTTGTGCCTCATACGCTTGCGCTGTCGCAGCGCTTTGCACCGCAGTCAAGTCGCCGTCAGCATTCCAGCTGAGCCGCACGTTATTTTCCCAACCGCTGGCTAACAAGGCATGGCGTGCAAATAGGCTTTGTGTCACGATTTAACTCCGGTTTGTTGTGCCGCCCAAGTCTGGCAAGCTTTGACCAAGCTGCGCAGCAAGGGTTGGACTTGTGCCGCCAGATCGGCGCGATAACTGTAAGGTGCGGCTTCATCCATATAGATACACTGGCTCATTTCCAGTTGTACCGCATGGATATTTTGCGCTGGCTGGCCATAATTTCTGGTGATGTAACCGCCTTTGAAACGGCCATTAAAGATATGACTGTAAGTTGGCTCAGTCACCGTCGTTTGTAAAGTCACAGCAAGTGTCTGTTGTAATCCGCTGGCGCAAGAATGCTGATCTGCCGTGCCGAAATTTAAGTCAGGTAATTTGCCTTGAAAGAAGCGTGGCACCTGCGATGCAATCGAATGCGCATCCCATAAAATCGCAATGCCGTGCTTGGCGCGCAGGCGTGCTAGTTCGGCTTGCAATTGCTGATGGTAGGGTTGCCAATAGTGCTGGATGCGTCTTTGCACTTCCGCTGCATCAGGCATTTTTCCGTCTAAATAAAGCGCTTCTTTGGCGAAGGTATCAGTCGGGCAAAGGCCAGTGGTGTCTTGACCGGGATACAGATTGCTGTCGTCAGATGAGCGGTTCAGGTCGATCACGTAGCGCGAATATTCGGCATGAATTACGGAGGCGCCGAGTTCATTCACCATGTTGTAGAGCAGCGGCAAATGCCAGTCGGTGTCGGCAAGTTGATCCGCGACAGGCATCATTTGCGCGCGCACTTCAGCTGGAATATTGGTGCCGACATGCGGCATGGAAATCAATAAGGGGCTATCACCTTGATGGAAATGAAATGGCTGCTTCATGAGGAGTGCTCTTTTTAAGAATGGATATGCCGGTCGCGATGTGAATGGTTTACATCAGCGACCTTATTTGCGGCTTTCAGCTTGTGACTGGCAGTCGCGGGTTTCCTGTGCAGGAAAAGCTGCCTTAATCAAATCAAAACTTTTCTTCTCTTCGGAAGTCAGGCTGTGCAATTGAAACACAATTTTATTTGCGCTGACGGTGCGTGGGCCGATACGGGCAGTTCGAACGCCTTTACTATTTAAATTAGCGAGGTGGGATTTTGCTGCCTCTTCAGTTTTAAACACGCCTAAAGAAATACCCCAGCGCATATCGGATTGGTCTTGCACGATAAAAAAATCGTTGATGCCAATACGACGTAATTCTGCGGCTTTTTTTTCCGCATTGTCTTTATTACCTAAGGATGGGATATACACCATATTGGTCGCGACTTCGGCCACGGTGGATTTAGATTGTCTATCTCCGAATGACAATTGTTTCAGTTTTTCTTCAAAGCTAGTTACTTCGGTAGGTGAGAAATTTCCCACCTCTAAACAGGCGATGACTTCATCGTCTTTTTTTACTGACGACTCATTCAAGGCGATTGCCGCTTTGGCCGAGAGCAATTGCAAGCGGTCTACGTCTTGCTCCATCTTCATGCGCTGAGGTTCGTGCAGTTCAAACGACCAGTTGCCGAGATAACCAAAATTATAGGCCAACAACACGCCGTTGATGAGCAATAAAGTCCAGAAAAAAAATCTCAGCATGATATTAGACGCGCTTCATTTAGTTTGATGAGGTCGATGAATTAATGTGGTTTCTGCGACGATTTCGCCACTACATACAATCCTGTTAAGACGAGGTTTTCTACGTGCTGATAATCGATTCCCAGATGTGGAATCAAGAACTGTGCCGCCCCACCAGAGATGATACAGCTTACCGGATGAGCGTGCATGTTGGCTAGCGTGTCATGCGCACGAATGATGGCGCCAACTTGGGCATTAATGCAACCGCTGGCGATGGCCTGATCCGTATTATCGGCAAACAATTGATGCAGTGAAAGGCTTTCGGCGATTTGTGGCAGTTGCGCGGTATTCCTGGCGAGCGATTGCGCCATCAATTTTAAGCCCGGCAATATCATGCCACCAATAAAGGTTCCATCTTCTGTCACGGCATCAATTGTGGTCGCGGTGCCGCAAGTGACAATCAACAGTGCCCGCAGCGGAAATAACGCATGAGCGGCGATTGCCGAAGCGAAGCGGTCGCACCCTAGTTGCGCTGGTTCCCGATAGGCGTTCTTTACCCCAGCGCATTCACTTGTTGAAATAAATCGCTCTGGCTTCACGCCATCAACACAACTGGCCAGCAGCAATTCGAATGCATGGTGCATTTGCACACCTGCCACATTGGAGATGAAAATGCGGGAGATAGGTAATACCGCCCACATCGCTTTCAATGCTGACATCTCTGCATGGCTGACTGAACCTTGATGCAGCCAGATTGGCCCGCCTTCGGGCGCGTGCGCCATGCCAACAGTTGCCCATTTAATTCGGGTATTGCCTGCATCGATCAATAAAATCATACTGACTCCAGGTGGTTTAGTTTGATGGCGCTGGACGCAACGAGACATCGCCAGCCACAACGGTAACTTGCCCTAACGCGGTTTGCAATACGAGACAACCAGTATGATCGACACCCAAAGCCAGCCCTTCATGCAAAACCTGGCCACGATCGAGCACGAGCACCGCTTGACCGGCATACGCGTGCAGCTTATTCCAGCGATCTGCAAATGCTGCAAAGCCTTGGTGACGGAACTCCTCCATAGACTTGGCCAGTGCATTTAACAAACGCGCCACCAGGAGATTCCTGTCCATTTGCGCCAGCCACGGTGCATCCGCCACTGCCTGCCCTATCTCTAGCTCCAACGTATCTGGAACAGTTAAATTCAGGCCTATACCGATGACCGCCCAGCTGCCTGTTTCTGTATGACTAGAGGTCTCGATCAGGATGCCGGCGAGTTTTTTTTGCTCTTTGAGAATGTCATTTGGCCACTTCAAAGTTACCGGCACGCCAAGCGCCAATAAGGTCTCGGCCAGCGTCACGCCGACTGCCAAAGGCAAGCCTAACAGCGCCTGGCCAGACTGTGGAAAATGCCATGCTAAAGAAAACGTCAGCACACCACCTTGAACCGAATGCCAGACCCGGCCAGCACGGCCACGGCCAGCGGTCTGGTGCTCGGCGATACGCAACAACGGTGCCTGCAACTCATGCAAGCGCGCCATGAGATCAGCATTGGTCGAGCCGGTTTCGGCGACTACTTCAACATCCACCTGTTCACCATAGTGGTCACGTAATAGCAGGATTTTTTGGGTATTGAGGTTGGACACTGAGTTCAAATTGGTCTGTGGAATTGGATTTATAGATGCGACTAAAAAAAACGGCACCGGAGATATTCTTCGGTGCCGTTTTTTACTGTACTACTTTGACTAACTTAGATTTCACCATCCGCAGCATCGCTAGATGCAACTTCAGGCATAGGTGCGAAGATGGCTTTTTCAGCGACTAGCAAAGCTGCGCGCTCTTCCGCTTCCCATGTTTCTTTCAACTTGCGGGCACGGTGGAAAGCCAAGCCGGTACCAGCTGGTATCAAGCGACCGACGATGACGTTCTCTTTCAAGCCGCGCAGGGTATCTTTCTTGCCCATGATCGCCGCTTCAGTCAAGACGCGCGTGGTTTCCTGGAACGATGCCGCAGAGATGAACGAGTCAGTCGACAAGGACGCTTTAGTAATACCCAACAAGATATTTTCATAGGTTGCAGGGATACCACCAGCAGCGACAACACGGTCGTTTTCACCTAACAAATCTGAGCGTTCAACTTGCTCGCCCATGATGTAGTTAGCATCGCCTGGCTGCGTCACGACTACACGACGCAACATTTGACGGACGATCACTTCGATGTGCTTGTCATTGATCTTAACACCTTGCAAACGGTACACGTCTTGAACTTCATCAACGATGTAACGTGCCAGCGCTTCGATACCCAACAGACGCAAGATGTCTTGTGGATCGGCTGGGCCGTCAACAATCATTTCACCCTTGTTCACAACCTGGCCGTCATGCACCAAAACTTGTTTGTCTTTGGTGATCAGGAATTCATGCTTCTCGCCGTCCATGTCGGTGATTTCCAGACGTTGCTTACCTTTGGTTTCTTTACCAAACGCAACCGTACCTGT
>JANYFV010000559.1 GCA_025359635.1 Undibacterium sp.
CCAGAGGTATTCAATGTCACACCAGATCTATTAGGCATGCCATTGGCACGCCCTAGCAAGCGAGCTATGGCGATAGGCCTGGATGCAGCAGCAATCGCCCTGCTTTCAAGTTTTGGCTCACTATGGCTATTGGCCGGGTTAGCAATAGCGGGACTACAGTTATGGAAAATCCGCTCGCAATCATGGACAAGAAAAATCTGGATCGTATTGGTATTGCTATTGCTGGCATTAATCTCAGGCCAAAAAGCGCTGGATTATTACGACAACTTCACTGCGCCAGCACCGACAGCCAAAATCAAAGCGAATAGTGATAGAAATGATGTCGAGGAAAACGAAGACAGCACTTCAGCCGCAGCCAGCGCGAGTGAAATTTCCGCTATCGACAAAGAAGCATCCAGCATAAAACGAATAAGCAAACTAGAACAGGAATTGAAAATAGCCCGCCTACCCAAAGCACTGCAATGGCGCGAAGAAATTAAGAAATGGGAAAGCTCAGTCGGCGCAAAATTTGGCTGGGCATTCATCTACTTCACCTTTCTGCCCTATTGGTGGAAGGGACAGACCCTAGGAAAAAAAGTGTTCGGACTGCGCGTAGTAGAACTGACTGGGAAACCGTTAACTATAATGAATTACCTAGGCCGCTACGGCGGCTACGCAGCAGGTATGGCGACCGGAATGATAGGTTTTATGCAGATACTTTGGGACGTAAACCGGCAAGCGATCCAGGATAAGATTGCCCATACGGTGGTGATTGATTTACGGCAGCCGAGGCGGTTGGATTTGCCTAAGGTTGCGGGTGCCGACGTCGAAGAAATAGACCCTTAAATGGCGTTATGATGTAAGCGTGGTTGAGGTTCAACATGCGATGACATCAATGTGAAAAACTGCGCTCAACTTGTTGAAATTGTGCGATGTGTAATTTAGGAAAAAGTGCGGCGTGAATTTGGTAAGCTACACTCAAAGCTCTAGCGTTTGCTTTGGGCTTTGGGGGGAGGCTTTTTTTGTTTTAAGAATAAAGAGATCATCACAAATTGAATCGCCTGGCAGACGATTAATTTCTCCATACGGCGCAATGTATTGCACCCTACAAATGATTGCGCCTTACGGCCTTGATGTTGTGGCTGGCGTTGCTGAAATTAGCCGACAGCGGGCGCGACAGCAGATCATAGGTAAAGCTGACATTGTCGGCAACCGTTGGGTAGCTGCGACTGGTGAGACGATTGAGATTATCGTAACCTAAGCTGATAATTTGGCCACCACGCTTGGTGAGGCTAATGAGGTTGTTGCCACTGTCGTAGCCGTATTGTTCGACATCCGTTGTGGACGAGGTGTTGGCATTGACCTTGTCGGGATATTGCGTTTTGATCTTACGATCATGACCATCATATTGGTAGGTCGTCAGATTGTTATTAGCATCCTTGACCGTGGCAACTTGACCATTGGTGGTGTAGGTGCTGCTGGCATAGGTTTGTGCTACCGCGCTGCCGACTGCCCGGTTGACGCTTTGGACACTGTTGTCGAGATGGTAAATGGTGTCGATCCAAGCACGCTTATTCCATGCACCTAAGCGAGCGAAAACAGGCTGTGAGGCGCATGGAATGGGCATGTTCATTTTTAAAAAAACTTCTTTGATTCTTGAATCGGAAGCATGCACCCGAATACGCAATGTTCTTTAGCCTACGCGGGCTGCATATCAATGTTCAAACGGTATAACGGTATCTGGGCGCTTAGTGTCATAGTGAAGCCATTGCAGACTTTGATCGTTTGGATCAACATCTTCAAATTTAGTCCATCGAGTCACCGCAATTTCATTACTCTCATCTTGAGCAAGCGTATGATAAAAATATACATTTGCTGGAGCTGACCATTTCAGGAAAATACCGCCACATTTAATATGAATATTAGAATTACCAAAAGCGAATTTGCCCAATCCGACAAGACGCTCTTGATGCAACTCAGACTTTCCCGATGCTTTCGGTGGGTGAATGACCCACGAATTTGATACTTTCATTCCTACATACCAGCTGTAATTGGCTCGAAAACTTTCATCTCCGCTGTGAAAAAATGAACTATTACCACGGTCATTACCGCGCCATATGCCAGTGAATTGGATAGCACAAAGTGCGTCTTTTTTTCGTATCAGCAAAAAAGTCCCATGTGGAGGAAGAACCGCATTAGAAAAAATACGTCCATTGGAATACACCATAGGTGTCTCTTGAGCATGCGCTTTACAAAATATAGGTATGAGACCCACAATAAATATCCAATAGACTATTTTCATTTCCCGCATCCTTGCGTTATCCCTGCGCTACTTGCCCCACCCAAACCAGCCGGTAGGGTGCGCCGTGCGCACCGAACGTTCAATAACGACAGCGGGAATTTATTGCTGAAGTATGGTGTGATCGATGCGTATGGCGCCCCCTACGAGGCACGCACGCTACGCTTGCTATTCACTCATATCTAGACATGCAACTGACTCTTTAAAGCTT
>JANYFV010000419.1 GCA_025359635.1 Undibacterium sp.
GGTACGTACTTTTTATCAAGTCTGGGGTAAGCCCATCTTCACGCTGAACGATAAAAATATTGTCAGCGACGTGCTGCGCATCTGCGGCGGGAAAAATATTTTTGGCCACCTGAGCGCGGCGGCACCGACCCTGAGCACCGAAGCTGTGATCCAGGAAAACCCCGAGCTGATACTCACTGGCGATAGTGAAAATCAGGTAGGTAGCGGAGTAGAACAGTGGAAACCATTTACCAGCATGCTGGCGGTTAAAAATCATAATCTGGTCGCGCTCGATGGCGATCAACTCAATCGCGCCGGACCACGGATTATTGAAGGTGCCAAAGTCGTCTGCGAGGCGATGGATCAGGCACGTAACCATCGTGAACAACGGGGACAAAAACCATGAGTCATTATCAACGCATAGCCTGTCTGTCTACTGAGTCGGTCGAGGTGTTATATGAATTAGGTGCCGAAGACCTGATTGCCGGCATCTCTGGCTATAGCGTCAGGCCAGAGCGGGCGCGTCGCGAGAAAACTAAAATCAGCGGTTTTTCTTCAGCCAGGCTAGACCGTATTTTGGCGGTTAAGCCAGACCTGGTGATTGCCTATTCGAATATGCAAGCCGAGATGAGCCGTGATCTGATCAGTGCCGGGATAGAAGTTCACGCCTTCAATCAAAGAAGCGTGGCAGGGATATTACGCATGATTTCTGTGCTGGCAACTCTGGTCGATAGGCAAGAACAAGGCACACAATTGATCTCCAGCCTGCAAGAACGTATCGTCGCAGCCAAAGCCCAGACGGCACAATGGACGCGTAAGCCCAAGATTTATTTTGAAGAGTGGGATAGCCCGATGATGAGTTGTATAGGCTGGGTTTCTGAACTGATAGAAATCGCCGGGGGACAGGATGCCTTTGCTGAGCTAGCCCAATTTCACAGCGCCAAAGAGCGCATCATCGCCGACCCGGCTGAGGTACTGGAGCGCGCGCCCGACATCATCATAGGCTCGTGGTGCGGCAAAAAATTTCGTACAGAAAGCTTGGCGGAACGCGCCGGTTGGGCGGCAATCCCCGCTTTAAAAAACGGTCAGGTAGTCGAGATAAAATCGCCGGATATTTTATCCCCTGGGCCTAGCGCGATTACCCATGGCCTGCCGCAATTGCAGAAAATTATTGCAGATTGGCAGCAGGCAAATCGCTGAGGAAGCGCGGATTTAATCGTCATCCTCGCGAATGCGGGGACCCAGTTTTCAAGCTATTCGCGAAGCGACATAGTAGTCGTACTTTGCACAAAGTAACTTCGACACTAGACATAATGTATTGACTTACCACACCTCAAGCGACGCGGGTTAAGCTTTAGTTTCACAACACGGCTCAGAGCCGAAATTGAGGGGGTAAGTCATGGACAAGTTTAGCAAATTTATCGGGTTGGATGTACACAAAGAAACGATAGCGGTTGCGGTAGCCGATGCAGAAGAACTAGGCGGCGAGGTCTGTTTCATCGGGACAATCTTAAACACGGAAGAAGCGGTGATCAAGTTGGTCAAGCAACTCAAAAAAGGCAATGCCAAGCTCAGTTTTTGCTACGAGGCGGGATGTTGTGGTTACGTTATCCAACGCCTGTTGAGCAAGTTAGGGCAAGATTGCCAAGTCATCGCCCCGTCACTCATTCCAAAGAAAGCGGGTGACCGTATCAAGACCGACAGGCGCGATAGTTTAAAGCTGGCCAAACTGCATCGCGCAGGAGAGCTCACACCCATCTGGATACCGGATGGTGCACATGAAGCCTTGCGCGATCTGGTTCGTGCGCGGGAAGATATGAAGCATTTCCAACGGCAAGCCAAGCAACGGCTGTCCGCATTTTTGCTGCGCCATGGGATGAGCTACGCGGGTAAAAGCAATTGGACATTGACCCACTTCCGGTGGCTCGAAACGGTCAAATTTATCCAGCCGGTGCAGCAAATTGTGCTGCAAGAATACATTGATACCGTCCATGAGATGAGCAAACGCCTGGCAGGTCTGGATCAACAAATTGATCTCACTGCACGCAGCTCGCCAATCTGGCGCGTGATAGAGGCACTCATGGCACTACGCGGCATTAATTTGCTCAGCGCTACCACTGTCATGGCGGAAATTGGTGACTTAAGGCGCTTTACGAATGCCGCGCAACTGATGGCGTTTTTAGGGCTGGTTCCGAGTGAGCACAGCAGTGGTCCCCACCAACGTCGCGGACACATCACCAAGACCGGTAACAGCCACGTGCGCCGCGTGTTGGTGGAAGCGGCCTGGACGTATCGGTTTGCGGCGCGCAAAACGGCAGTCTTGCAGCGCCGGGCCGAGCGTACCCCGGCGGCGGTGCAAGAGATTGCATGGAAAGGGCAAGTACGCCTATGTGGCCGCTATCAGCAACTGATAGGCAGAGGCAAGCTCAAGGTGCAGGTGTGCACTGCCGTCGCACGCGAATTGGCCGGATTCATTTGGGCGGTCGGGCAAGCGGTGCCACCGGTTGATCCTCAACAGCATCCACATTGACATTGACATGAACAGGAGTTCACTATGCAGTACGCTGACAGCAGGGCAGGCAACGGTGGGAGAACCCTCGAGGGATCCAAGAGGCGCCCGGCAACGGGATGACCCTCGCAACTAGAGAGAGGCAGCTCCACGACGACCCTTTGTCATGCGGTAACCAACCCGCGTATATCAGACTGATCAACCGTCGTTTTGTCGCCTGCTCTGCTGTGAGCGCATTGCATAATGAAAAAATATTGAACATCAAAAACGGCTTGTAGGGCGCGGGAACGGAGACCAGTTATTGCAGGATCACCCCCGCGTTAACAAGCCTGATTTAAGTGAAGGAGTGATCGCTTGCATGGGCCCTGCGGCCCATACCCCGCTACTTTTTTCCAGCACTTTGGGTGAGGGCATCAGTGACTGCGTGCGTTGAAAAGAAAAAACAAATTCTTTCCAAAGTACCTTGACTAGTCAATACATATCGGATCCCCGACTAAAGCATTCGGGGATGACGATGAATGACTATAAAAAACAGGTTTCGTTTTGGTGTCATGCAATTGCGCTGACTAATGCAACAGACTTAGTTCTACAATACGCAATTTAGAATAAATACTTTCAGCGAATTAATGCGTTCACGTCTCGCCGTCACTCTCATCCGCAACTGGCTACGCCAGCACCCTGTGCGCACCGGCGTAGCGGTATTCTTGATTTGCCTACTCATCCTCGATCAGGTTTTTCCACCACCGATTCCGCATGATGAGGTCGGGATGCTGGTGGTGGCGCGCGATGGTTCGCCCTTGCGTGGCTGGCCAGATGCCGACGGTGTCTGGCGTTTTCCTGTGACTCCCGACAAAGTTTCGCCGAAGTATCTAGACGCTTTATTGACTTACGAAGACCGTTGGTTTTACTGGCACCCGGGGATCAATCCGTTTGCCATGGCGCGTGCCAGTTGGCAATGGCTAGTCCATGGCCAGATCGTCTCCGGCGGCTCAACTCTGAGTATGCAAGTG
>JANYFV010000572.1 GCA_025359635.1 Undibacterium sp.
GCAGAGGGAATACGCAATGCGATGATGAAGGAAAAAGAAATTGCCTAAGTAGAGTCGGCAACTATATTCAATGTCAATCTTATGCAAAAAAATCTCGATTAAATCACGCAATCGGTTCCGTGTTAAAGTAGCGCCTCGCTAGGGGTCCTGACACTAAGAATACGCAATATTATGCGAATTTCTTAAATCGGGTGAGACAGTCCCTTCTACCTGATCTGGATAATGCCAGCGAAGGGAAGCGCAAAGACCCCCCTTCCTTTGTTTGCTCCCGCGTTGAGTGTTGCCAGATACATCGCAACTACCGCATGAATAGCAACAGAGAGCAAGCAATGTCAAAAAATTATTTCTTTCCTTCGATCATTTCTATTTCCATCGCACAAACATTTGCGCTGACACCGATCGCCTATGCACAGAGTAACGATACTGGGCTTGCGGAAGTGATTATCTCTGGTGCTCGCGGCTCCAACGATAAAGCAAGCAAAACCAAAGCCAGCGGCTACCTCGAAACAGCCTTGCTAGACACGCCCGTCTCTGTCACCGTATTTACCCAGGCACAAATGCAAGACCTGCGCATACGCCAGACTAGTGATGCAATGAAATTTGATGCCAGCGTGAATGATGCATATAACGCAGTCGGATACGCGGAGCAATTTTCTATCCGTGGCTTTGCCTTGGACAATTCATCAAGCTATCGCAAAGATGGTTTTGCGATCCCTGGTGACGCTTCTATTCCACTGGAGAACAAAGAGCGCATAGAAATATTGAAAGGCATTGCCGGCTTTCAGGCTGGCTTTGCTACACCCGGCGGTATCTTAAATTACGTGACCAAACGCCCGACCAACACGGCTCTACGCTCCGTGACTATTGAGGCCAGTGAACGCGGCACACTATATGGTAGCGCCGACCTCGGGGGCATGACTGCTGACAAACAATTTGGCTATCGCATCAATGCCGCAGGTGAACGTTTGCGCTCATATATCAAAGGGGCGAATGGTCAACGCCAGTTTGTTTCTGGCGCATTCGATTGGCATATATCGCCACAAGCGCTGTTGCAACTCGACCTTGATTACCAGCACAAGTCGCAGTTGTCTGCGCCTGGATTCCAGCTCACAAATGGTACTGACTTGCCGCGCGGAATCAGCGCCGACACCATGCTGAACGACCAGCCATGGGCCAAGCCAGTCGACACCCGTAATAGCAATCTGGGCTTGCGCTTTGAATACCAATTTAATGCAGATTGGCATGCCTCAGTCGCGGCGAATAAGCACGAATTTAAACGCGATGACTTTACCGCCTTCCCCTACGGCTGCGGCTCAGCAAATTTGTACCCTGGCTATTGCGCGAATGGTGACTACGACGTATATGACTACCAAAGCCCGAATGAATCCAAATCGCAAATTGGCACACAGGCCTTAATCAATGGAAAATTTTCTACCGGAATTTTAAAGCACGAGTTTGCAGCAGGTGTATCTGGCTCACAGCGCAAGGATTACTTCGGCGACTATGTCTACGCGTTGGCTGGCGTCAGCAATATATTTCACCCTGTTGTCGTGGTACCAGATGCCAGCAATAAGCCAGGGGCGGTGCTGTTGCGTCGCACTGACAATGAAAGCTCGGCTTTCCTACAGGATGCGATTGGCATGACTGACAATTTAACTTTGCACGCCGGCCTGCGCGAGCTGCATATAACTCGAACTCAGCAAACAGATCAGGCACACTTTCAACATAGTTACCTTTTGCCGAGTGTCGCGCTTGCGCTCAAGCCTACTGCAAATTGGTCAACTTATATCGCCTTTACTCAAGGTCTGGAACATGGTGGGCTGGCGCCGTTTGATCCAAGCAAGTCTGAACAACTATTTCTTAACCCATCCAAATCCAAGCAATTTGAACTAGGAATCAAGGCGGAACTAAGCCATGACCTGAACCTCTCAGCTGCAGCGTTTCATATCAACAAAGCGCTTGAGTACGTAGACAGCAATGGCAACTTCATCAGCAATGGCGAGGCCATCCACAAAGGGTTGGAGCTGTCCGCACAAGGCAAAGTAAGCCAAGAGTTCAACATTGGCGCCAGCATAACCGCACTCAATGCGCGGCAACAAAATACCGGTGATGTAACACTAGATGGCAAACGCATCACGAACGTACCCAAGCTCAAATCTACCGTCTATGCAGAGTACGCAGTACACCAAGTCAAAGGTTTTTTCGTCAATGCAAATTGGCAATACGCAGGCAGCAAAGCGTTCAGCCCAGACAATACTATCAGCGTGCCTGGCTACCATGTACTGAACTTCGGCGCACGCTATGCGACACAAATTGCAGGATCAGCAGCAACATACCGTTTCAATGTCGACAATACGCGCAATAGTTTTTACTGGCGCGATGTAACGCAATCTCTGGGCGGCTATTTATTCCCTGGCGCGCCACGTACTTACAAAGTTTCTGCTCAATTTGATTTTTGATCTAAATGGATGAAAACACTAGAAAAAAACACTCTATTTTTTAATAAAATTCACTAGTTCTAGAGGTTTTAATCTGAGAAGCCGAAATTAACGAATACTCTGCTTGTCAAGAAGCGCGAAGCCGTGGATAATCCCGACCTCGCGTCTCTTTCGAATACTAATTTATATCTGAAGAAAACAGCCCGCTTTCACCAGCGGGCTTTTTCTCGATCTAGCAATGAATTTATTGCGTTATAAAAAAGTGCTCGCTTTTGTTTTTGCCTTTGCAGCACGTAGGCACTTTTTGTCGTACTAGATTTTGTTACATGAAAAACAGCACAACTAATTCCACTCCACTTCCTCCTAAAAAAGCAGCAACGACGCTCACATTAGGGAAAAAAAATCTGAAGCTAACTCCAGCGCCAACATTAAGTTCGAGAGAAGTCGTGTTGCCCGTATCTACGTTAGCCTCTGGCCTGATACCTGAAACTGACGTTGAAGCGACGGTGACAGTAGTGACAAAACGTCGATCAAAACTTGCAGCAGTCGCCTTAGAAGCTATACAAAAAAATACTAGCGAACTGACAAATGAAGTTACCTCAGAAGTTGAACCGTTACGAGTCACAGCAACAACAGTGACTGAAACAAATGAAGCGGCAATATCAATGACGCCGACTATTGAGTCCGTCAAAAAAGCAGTGCCTAAAGCGAGCAAGAAAATTACTGCAGTTGTCGAAGTTACCGCAGCAGAAGTCAACGTCAGCGCGCCGCGTGCCGCCCAAGATAAGTCTAGCCCTGCAGCCGCCGCCGCGACACTCGCCGACATCGACACTTCTGGTTATGTCATGCCGATGTTCAGAGAGGCGGCAAAACGTGGTCGCAAGCCATCGTCTCCACAAGTCTATAACGAAGAAATTCACGCACTCAATGCAGTAGAGTCATCAGAATTGAAACGTGCAGCGCGATCAAAAGCTACTAAAAAATCCGGTGCAACACCGGCACTGAGCGAAGCGGCAAGTAAGGAGCGCTTGGAGCAAATCCGTGAGCGTTTGACCAAGTTAATTCAATTGGGTAAAGACCGCAGCTATCTTACCCATGCTGAAATCAACGATCATCTGCCAGATAACATCGCAGATCCGGAAATGATCACCGGCATCATCCGTACCCTCAATGACGTCGGTATCGCCGTCTATGAGCAGGCGCCAGACGCCACCATGATGCTGTTGACAGATACCGTTGCTGCAGCTGTCAGTGATGATGATGCGGAAGCGACGGCGGCGGTTGCGCTGTCTACCGTTGATTCTGATTTTGGTAGAACTACCGACCCGGTACGCATGTACATGCGCGAAATGGGCGGCGTTGAGCTGCTCACGCGCAGTGGTGAAATAGAAATCGCCAAGCGCATCGAAAATGGTTTAAGAGACATGCTGCAAG
>JANYFV010000573.1 GCA_025359635.1 Undibacterium sp.
CCGGCTTAGTGACAATTAAGGCAGTTTGCCAGCGACAGCTAGAATGCAAAACTAAAGCTGAATAGGGATATTTTTTAGCTAATGGCTTGTTAGTTATAATCTATTGGATATTTAAAAATCATAGTGATATGCTTATCATCGTTGTAAGCCTTACGGTCATTTTGTAGCGCTTATTTGTGGCACTTATTTATAGTACTTATTGCAATACCCAATCAGGAGAATTTTATGAAAACTGTAGGTCAAAAACTCGACGCGTTTAAAGTTGCTGCTGCTAAGCCAGGTTTTAATCATCACGAAGAAAACGGCGTGTCCGCATTTGAAGACATCACCGAAGCGTCTTTCCCAGGTAAATGGAAAATCATTTATTTCTACCCAAAAGACTTCACTTTTGTTTGTCCGACTGAGATCGTTGAATTTGCCAAATTAACTAACGATTTTGCTGACCGTGATGCGGTGTTAATGGGTGGCTCTACTGATAACGAATTTTGCAAACTCGCTTGGCGTCGTGAGCACAAAGATCTGGACAAATTGAATCACTATGCGTTTGGTGATGCAACTGGTTCTTTGGTTGACATGTTGGGTGTGCGTGATGTTAATGCTGGCGTTGCCTTGCGTGCGACCTTCATCGTTGATCCAGATAATGTCATTCAGCACGTTTCTGTGAATAACCTGAACGTCGGCCGTAATCCTACAGAAATTTTGCGTATTCTGGATGGCCTGCAAACAGACGAGTTGTGCCCATGTAACAGGACAGTAGGCGGTGCTACCTTATAAGATGTTTATAAATTCAATTCTCGGGCGCATAGCTTCGTTGCAAATCCTCGCAATATTGACATATTGCTCCGGTTTGCGCCTTGCTCTGCATCCCGATAATTGAATTTCTGAAACACTTATGTTCCGGGGCGGGGCATAAAATTTAAACCCGCAGTTGCGGGTTTAAAAATCTTTATTTGATAGGAAAATGCTATGGAATTTTTAAATTCAATTAAATCATTGATTCCTGACTACGCCAAGGATATTCGCCTCAACGTCGACGGCACTATTGCGCGTTCCAGCCTGGAAGGCAATGATGCTGTTGGCGTGGCTCTGGCGGCTGCTTTTGCTGCAAAGAGCAAAGTCATCGTTGATATCATCAAGGCCAGTGGTGCAATAGCGCCAGAAGAAATTACTGCTGCGCTTACCGCATCGGCACTGATGGGAATGAACAATATTTGGTATCCATTTGTTGAAATGACCGATGACGCCGATATGAAAACGCAAGCTGCGCAATTGCGGATGAATGCGTATGCCACTAACGGTGGTGTAGATAAACGACGTTTTGAGATGTATGCGCTGGCAGCTTCCGTCGTTGGAAAATGTCATTTCTGCGTGAAATCACATTTTGAACTATTGAAAAAAGAAGGCATGTCGACCGTGCAATTGCGTGATGTCGGCAGGATCGCTGCCGTGATCAACGCTGCTGCACAGGTCATAGCGGCGGAGTGAGGCCTAACTTCTTAGTGGTGAAAGCAAGTAAGTAAATAAGTAAGGCTCCCAATTTCATTTTGATTCTGAATCGCTCGCTGCTGTTTTGCGATATTGGGTGTTTGATTCCTGATACAACCAAGGCAGCATAAATTTGGTCATTTCAGATGCTGCATGCACAGGCGCTTTTGCCTGGTGTGCAACGGCACTGCAAATCGCTTCTATCAAGCAAAGTGCAGCACCTTCGGAGTTTGGAGAGAAATGGCGTCGGGTTTGTGCGTACAAAGTGAGATCGGCATGGGATGCCAATGGCGAACTAGGTGCATCGGTTATCACCAAAACTGGAACATTTTTTTCACGTACCTGGCGTAATAAAGTGATGACGTCTTCAGCGTAGCGTGGAAACGAAATACCAATCACTAAATCACGTTCGGTGTATTTGAATAATTGTCGAGCAACATGCGAAGGCCCACCTGAGCCGATGGTGCTCTGTATCGTTGGGCAAAACGGATCTAGCCCGTGTGCCATTAAGCCACCCAGAAATGCGCTTGCGCCATAGCCGACGATATAAATCCGCTCTGCGTTTAATATCATTTTGACTGCTTGGTTGCATAGTTCCGGTACCAAGGAGCGTCGGGTCGCATCGAGATTAGTTAAATCTTCGTTGAGTGAGCCGGCAATCACTTCAACGCTGCTTGCCGGGCGTTGAATTTCGGTTCGTAGATTATCGATAGGAGCCAGCATGGCTTCAAAGCCACTCACCAGTTCAGCGCGAAATTGTGGATAACCTTCAAATCCTAAGGCCCTGGCAAATCTATTGGCAGTCGCGATTGAAATACCAACAGCATTTGCCAATTCATCTATCGACATCGTGGCTGAGCGAAAAACGTTTGATAAAACATAATCAGCGGTTTTCCTGTGCGACTTCGATAAGCTCATATAGCTCTTGCCGATGCGGGCATTGATCGTGCCTCCGAGTGCTTGGTTATCGAGTCGGTTCATAGATGTCGAAGATATTCTAAAAACTAAAAATGTAAATATAATTTCATTGATCTAAATAGTAAAGAACTGAATGGCATCAAATAGCTTTCTTTACAGTAATTTGATGTGCTTTCAATTCATTTTTTGTGCAGATTTAGATCGATGAAGAATTGATGATGCCGCCGCCAAGGCAGATATCGCCGTCATATAGAACAGCAGATTGACCAGGCGTTACTGCCCACTGGGCTTGTTCAAATTTGAGTTCAAATTGTGTCATCGCCCCTCCACTGAATTGACATGCCATATCGGGTTGACGGTAACGGGTTTTGGCCGATAGGTGGGCAATGTCTGGTGCATGTCCGGCAACCCAGCTAACTTGCGCCGCTTCCAGTGACGACGATAATAACCAGGGATGATCATGGCCTTGTACTACATAAAGCGTATTTGCAGCCACATCCTTTTTGGCTACATACCAGGCATCGCTGCTGCCATCGGCATTTTGATGTGATTTTATTCCGCCTAAGCCTATGCCTTTGCGTTGTCCCAAAGTGTAAAAACTTAAGCCTACATGCTGGCCTATGATTTCACCTTCGGGCGTTTTCATGTCGCCATGTTGATATGATAAATAGCGATTCAGGAACTCACGAAACGGCCGTTCTCCTATGAAGCAGATACCGGTCGAGTCTTTTTTCTTGGCGTTTGGTAATCGCAATTGCTCCGCAATTTTACGCACTTCGGTTTTTTGAATTTCACCCAGAGGAAATAAAGTGTTGGCGAGTTGAGTTTGATTTAAACGATGTAAAAAATAACTTTGGTCTTTGCTGGCATCGAGTGCCTTCAGTAGTTGAAAACTGCCATTGACTTCGCGTACCCGTGCATAGTGACCCGTGGCGATATAATCTGCGCCCAGCTTCATCGCATGATCGAGAAAGGCTTTAAATTTAATCTCGGCATTGCAAAGTACATCAGGATTGGGCGTGCGGCCCGCCTGGTATTCACGCAGAAATTCTGCGAAGACACGGTCTTTGTATTCTGCTGCAAAATTAACCGCTTCGATATCTACACCCAAGACATCGGCGACGCTGACTGCATCGATCCAATCTTCTCTAGTCGAGCAATATTCAGAATCATCATCGTCTTCCCAGTTTTTCATGAACAGGCCGATGACTTCGTAACCCTGTTCTTTTAACAGCCAGGCAGACACTGACGAATCTACACCGCCAGACATACCGATAACGACTCTTTTTTTACTCATGCTTAAACTCCGATTAACCCGTCATTTTACTTTGTCATCAACAATAGTGTGGTAAACCAGCAAATTTGACGGTGAATTAGCTAATGCAAATTTTATATAGGATGCTTCTAATTAAATTTTCCTTGATGTTTTTTTTAAAAAAACTACAAGAAGTGATCAAAATCAAAGTCGCAAATTCGACGTAGAGCTATATGGCATGCGGGTTTCGCAAGGCCCTTTGACGCGATGTAAAAGTCCGGCGTAAAAAATGACAACAAAAAACACACAAAATCCAATTGGTTTCAAAAAAACGAACGGTTGTGCTAAAAAACATTTTGCGTGTAATATTCTTGTCGAATATCAAATGTAAGATTCTTGTCAGAAATGCTGAATCGGTCACTCACGTAAAATACGTAAAATACTTATATTAAGGAGCACTTTTATGAGAATCGGCATCCCCGCCGAGACACGGCCAGGTGAAACGCGTGTAGCGGCGACACCTGAAACCATCAAGAAATACCTTGCAGCCAAACATCAAGTCATTGTGCAGTCTGGCGCTGGCGTGTCATCTAGTATTACCGATGAAGCCTACGTTGCTGCCGGTGCCCAAATTGGCTCTGCGGCCGATGCATTTGGTGCCGAACTTTTGTTGAAAGTACGCGCACCGTCTGCCGATGAGCGCGCAATGATTAAATCAGGCACTGTGCTGGTAGGCATGCTTAATCCTTTCGACGCAGAAAATATCGCTGCGATGGCGGCGCACGGCATCAGTGCCTTTGCCTTAGAGGCGGCCCCCCGGATTTCACGCGCGCAGTCATTGGATGTCTTGTCCTCGCAAGCGAATATCGCCGGTTATAAAGCTGTGATGCTAGCAGCCAATACTTACCAGCGCTTCATGCCAATGTTGATGACAGCCGCAGGTACAGTCAAAGCTGCCCGCGTATTGATCATGGGCGTTGGCGTGGCAGGTTTGCAAGCGATCGCTACAGCCAAGCGATTAGGTGCTGTGATTGAAGCGTCCGATGTACGTCCTCCGGTCAAAGAGCAAGTTGAGTCTTTGGGTGCGAAATTTATTGATGTGCCGTATGAGACAGATGAAGAACGAGAAATAGCGAAGGGCACTGGCGGTTATGCGCGCTCGATGCCAGCAGCGTGGATGGAACGTCAGGCGGCCTTGGTGCATGAACGCGCCAAGCAGGCTGACATCATTATCACGACGGCGTTGATTCCCGGGCGCAAGGCGCCGACCCTGATTTCGGAAGAGACAGTTAAAGCTATGAAGCCAGGTTCAGTTATCGTTGATATGGCGGTCGAGCAGGGCGGCAATTGTCCTTTGTCAGAATTGGGCAAGACGGTCACTAAATATGGCGTACATATTATTGGCGAGCCAAATTTGGCGACACTGGTAGCGGCGGATGCATCGGCTTTGTATGCCCGCAATGTATTGGATTTCCTAAAGCTAATCATCGATAAGGATGCCGGTCTTGCGATTAACCGCGAAGATGAAATTGTGGTCGCCACGCTGGTTTGTTCTGGCGGCGACGTATTAAGAAAATAAGTACAAAAATAATTAAACAGTAATAGCAACAGGAAATATCATGCAAAGAAATATCCAGAGAAATATGCTGCGAGCAAAAATTCATCGAGCCACCGTGACTCAGTGTGATCTGCATTACGAAGGATCATGCGGCATCGATGAAAATTTGCTCGATGCTGCTGATATTGTGGAACATGAGCAGATCGAGTTATATAACGTCAATAACGGTGAGCGCTTTTCTACTTATGTCATCAAAGGCAAACGCGGCAGCGGTGAAATTTCCTTGAATGGCGCAGCTGCGCGTAGAGTCCAACTCGGTGATCTAATGATCATTTGTACCTATGCACCAATGAGCCGGGAAGAGGTAAGTACATTTAAGCCGAAGGTCGTTTTTGTCGATGGCAAGAATCAAATCACTAGCCTTAAAGAGTATTGATTTTGTATCGTTTTTGAGACCGGTGAGAAATTGCGCGGTTTAAATAGCGAATAATTTAATAAATTAAAAAAGAGGACATCATGGAAGTTAGTCATACCCTTACCAACCTCATCATTTTTGTGCTGGCAATTTATGTCGGTTATCACGTGGTGTGGACAGTTACGCCCGCTTTGCATACGCCTTTGATGGCGGTGACCAATGCGATCTCCGCCATCATCATCGTCGGCGCAATGTTGGCAGCAGGTTTGACCGAAGGCATGTTGGCGCAAGTTATGGGCACGCTTGCGGTGGCACTGGCAGCAGTCAATGTGTTCGGTGGATTTTTGGTCACGCAAAGAATGCTGGAAATGTTCAAGAAAAAAGAACCTAAGGCAGCGGCCAAGGAGAGCAAATAATGAGCATGAATCTGGTGACGATGTTGTATTTGATCGCTTCGGTATGTTTTATCCAGGCGCTCAAGGGTTTGTCGCATCCTTCCACTGCACGTCGTGGAAATGCGTTTGGGATGGCGGGTATGGCCTTGGCAGTTGCTACCACGATCGCACTGATCGTCAAATTAAAATCTGAGTCTTCTGGTTCTGGTCTGGGATACGGTCTGGTGTTGCTTGGCGTGGTAGTTGGTGGCGGTATCGGCGCCACTCTGGCTAAACGGGTAGAGATGACCAAGATGCCTGAACTGGTTGCAGCGATGCATTCGCTAATCGGTTTGGCTGCAGTTTGTATCGCGATTGCGGTTGTGGCAGAGCCTTGGATTTTCAATATTACTGCACGCAACGTGGCGATTCCTTTCGGTAATCGTTTGGAGCTCTTCATAGGTACTTTTGTCGGCGCGATTACTTTCTCCGGATCCGTGATTGCGTTCGGTAAATTATCTGGCAAATACAAATTCCGTTTGTTTCAGGGTGCGCCAGTCAGTTTCGCAGGTCAGCACATGCTTAATCTGGTGTTGGCGCTTGCAATGTTTGGCCTTGGCCTGGCATTTTGTTTTGCTCCGGGTAACGAGCCTGCATGGATACCTTTCGCCTTGATGGCCGCAATTGCATTTGTGCTAGGCGTGCTGATCATCATCCCTATCGGTGGTGCTGATATGCCAGTGGTGGTGTCGATGCTGAATAGTTATTCCGGTTGGGCAGCGGCGGGGATAGGTTTTTCGCTGAATAATTCCATGCTGATTATTGCCGGTTCGCTGGTTGGTTCATCTGGTGCAATTTTGTCTTACATCATGTGCAAGGCAATGAACCGTTCCTTCTTTAATGTGCTGCTTGGTGGTTTTGGTGGCGCGCCAGTGGAAGCTGCGGCAGGTGGGCAAGCGCAACGAAATGTTAAATCGGGTTCGGCCGATGACGTGGCTTTTTTGCTGGGCAACGCAGAGACGGTCATAATCGTTCCCGGTTATGGTCTTGCGGTCGCGCGCGCGCAACATTCACTCAAAGAACTTACTGAAAAATTGACGCATAAAGGTATTAGCGTCAAATATGCAATTCATCCTGTCGCCGGGCGTATGCCAGGACACATGAACGTCTTATTAGCCGAAGCTGAAGTGCCGTATGACCAGGTATTTGAGATGGAAGATATTAATAACGAGTTTGCCCAGGCAGACGTGGTCTTGGTATTGGGCGCGAACGATGTGGTTAATCCAGCGGCGAAAGATCCTAAATCAGCCATTGCCGGGATGCCGATTCTGGAAGCCTACAAAGCCAAAACAGTGATTGTGAATAAGCGCTCGATGGCATCTGGCTATGCCGGTTTGGATAATGAGCTGTTCTACATGGATAAAACCATGATGGTGTTTGGTGACGCTAAAAAGGTCATTGAAGATATGGTGAAAGCGATTGAGTAATTTTTGACGGACAAATACAAAAAAGCCCTCTCGAGTGTGAATCGAGAGGGCTTTTTTTATTACCAGTTTTCACTTGCTAGTTACTGAATCGCCTGAGTCATTGGCGTTGTTGTCGGAAGACGACTGCACTTGCGCCACATCTCCAGGTTTCTCTGCTGTTGGCAGCTCACGATTGCTCTGGCGGTGTGTGCTAGGATGTTCGCTACGGTGAATAAAACGTGAGAGCTCTTGTAAGGCAAGCTGATACACCCCGCGCTTGAACTCGATGACTACGTCCAGCGGCACCCAATACTCATGCCAGCGCCAGGCATCGAATTCCGGATGATTACTGGCGCGCAGATTCACATCGCAATCACGCCCGACCATGCGCAATAAGAACCAGATTTGTTTCTGCCCACGATAGTGTCCGCGAATTTCACGTTTGATAAAGTGATCTGGCACTTCATAACGCAACCAGTCACGGGTGCGGCCGATGACTTTAACGTGCGATGGCAGTAAACCGGTTTCTTCTTCCAGTTCACGAAACATGGCCTGTTCAGGTGATTCGCCGTATTTAATTCCCCCTTGCGGAAACTGCCAAGAGTGCTCGCGTACGCGTTTCCCCCACCAAACTTCATTATTGGCGTTAAGCAATATGATGCCAACGTTAGGCCGAAAGCCTTCACGATCTAGCATGTTCAACCTCGAAACTTTCTGTGGCTAAACGACTGCTCTAATTGTTTGAAACGATCTTGCGCTTGAGATTAACGTGTGTTTTTTTTATCGAACACGTTGTTCATCACATAAAAACGTAAATAAGCGGCAGTTTTCATCATCAAATATGCAAAGAGTAGGCGCATTCGCCAGCTAATCCTTTAAAATTGAGTTGATTATAACCCTCTATTTTTGAAAAGAATCATTGTCATGCGTGCTACACGGTTTTTTATTTCCACTTTAAAAGAAGCTCCTGCTGATGCTGAAGTCGTCAGTCACAAGTTAATGATGCGCGCGGGCATGATCAAACGCCTCGGTTCTGGTATTTATAACTACATGCCGATGGGTTTGCGGGTCATTCGCAAAGTAGAAAAAATTGTCCGCGAAGAGATGAATCAGTCAGGCGCCATCGAAATGTT
>JANYFV010000043.1 GCA_025359635.1 Undibacterium sp.
CGGCACGGCCAATGCAAATCCATTCTTGGCCGAACAGTTGTTCACGTTCAGCTCCAGAAGTTAGGGGTCGGTGTAAATAAACGGTGGGCATCAACCACGCCTGATCATAGGTCAGCGTCTCACCCGCCTCCAGGGCGGCCCTAAGTCCGCCAGCGATTGCTCCATCGGCCCGCCCATCTAAACCGCCCCGCCCGGAGAAGCCGACCTGCTCCTCACGAGAGAACCGCACGCCGGGCCGTTCATAGTATGAAAACACCTCGATGAAGCGGGACTGCGCACCGGTGCCTGTCGTCACCTTGTGCAGCGTGTTCTTGCCCTTGAAGATGTTGAGCGTGCCTGCCTTCAGGTAGTGCCCCTTCACCGCCGGGTCCTCCCCCTTCAGCACCCGCGCCACGCCGTCATAGTTCGGGTCATCGGCGGTGCGCAGGTCCTTGGCGTAGAGAAACTCGCCCCCGCCTGAGGGTTCCTGCAACAGCAGCGTCGTGGTGAACTCGGACCGGTCGAAATGCCAGTTCAGTGCCTCGCCATCGGCGTATTTCATGATGTTCAGCCGGGCGAGCGGGTCTGTCATGGTGAACAGGCTGTCCTTCTGCATCACCGCCGCCAGAAACAGCACCAGTTGCGGCCAGTTGTAAATCCAGTCGACCACCGAGGCCTCCAGCTGGTCGCCACAGACGGTGTGGTTGATCGTGTCTGGTGAAAAAAGATTAAGACGACCTTCAAAGAAACGCCACTGAGCTACACCAACGGAGTACTTGCTTTCATCCCCTAAAATACGGCACACTTGCCGGATGAATCAAATTTCCAATCCACTCTATAAAAACTTTGCTATGGTGCTTGCCTTGCGGCTGCAAAATGGGGTTTTTATACGGCCTCGTTAAACATCAACGACATGCCCACACCATACGTTTACGATAAAGCCAAATATCATTACGAAAGCATTGAGCAATTTCACCTTCCTGAATCACATGCGTGTAACCACACGCTACCAATCATTCGATGGTTTATCGAAAACGATTTAATGAGTGAGTTTTTCAAATCGGAGTGCTCAGAACAATTAACTGCTTTTAAGGCCGGAGAGCTTTCGGCTCTTGCACTCTACGAGTGGTGGGATTGTTGTTTGATTAGCGACATGGTTTCAGACAAAGGAAATGCCTTTGGGATGTTCTATTTCGATTTCGAGAAGGGCAAATACATTGCAGACTACAAGGCCACCCTTCAAGGCAATTTATCCACAGAGTTCCATGTAGCGTTTACAGAAGAAAACTACCAGAAGCTAAAAAATATAATTGATATGCGTTATTCGAATTGGATGATGCCTAAGAAATCTTGGTGGAAATTTTGGAACTAGTGTTTAACATGACTTTCGAAAATGACGCGCAAATATGTGCTTTTTTAAAATTTATTAATTGGCGTGCGCGCCTTTCAAATCAACGTTAGGCCAGGAACAAGATGTCTCATATCGAACCAATGCTGTTGCTCCACATAGCCGCAAGTCTCGTAGCAATCATTTCTGGGCTTGCGGTCTTGCGCGCAACCAAGGGAACCTCGCGTCATCGACTGCTTGGCTTCACCTATGCGGGCAGCACATACTCTCTTTGCTTCGCATCATTCTTTGTGCACCGCATTTCCGGACACTTTTCAGTCTTTCACCTTGTGTCTATCCAGAACTTGCTGCTCGTCAGCGCGGGATTGGCAATACCGCGCTATCTCAAGAGCAGCATTTTTGACTGGCGCCTCTGGCATCTTCGGTTGATGGTCTATTCGTACATTTCGCTAATCGGCACAGGCCTCTTGCAATTCTTTAACTACTTGCCTCTAGATGAAACACCACGCTTCATCTTCTTCTTTGCTCTGCCAATGGTTGCATCTTGGATGTATCTTCAGCGTTGGTCGGCTCCACTTCGCAAGAGCAGGCGACAATCATCAAGAGCGGCCTAACGAGGCTGTAAAAAAATCAGTTTTCTTCATTGGCAAAGTCTTTGTCAATGAAGCTAGGTAAAAACAAACGCTATTTTGATTTTCGATCACTCTTAAATTGAACGTCAAATTAAGCGTTTTGGCGTGTTTTTCACGCTTCTTTTTTTCAATGTTCATATCTGCCTCGCTTGCTTCCTAAGCCGCTCTTGGCCAGTTTTTCAATGTTATGCACCATGCAGTAGAGCTTCCATTGCGTGTTGACTTTAGTGGTGTCACGTAGATTCAAACGATGCAGCCGTTTGTTGTGCCAATTATTGCCAAATACAGGCTCTACTGTTCCTATGCGCTGGCTGTAGAGCTGGCGTCTTGTGTCTGAATCAATCGCCTCGCGCATGCGTTCACTAGTGTTGTTGGGATCGCTGACTTTGGGCGTGAATTGGGTGACTTGGCGCGCGCCTTCGCTGTCTGGATTCTTCAGCGTCGTAGGGGCGATTAAGCTACATCAATCGCCCGCATGAATACATAGAATTGCGTTACCATCGTCATTGATCAAAGCATGACCAAGGTTCAGATATGATTTTGTATTTTTCAATGGTCGATAAAATACGTGCGTTTGATGAAGTTTAATCGCCTCTATTCGCTATAAAGTCCACTTAAGGGAATTTTAATGGGCAGCGATGGGCGATGACATTCGAATTGGATTTTTATTTGGTCAATTTAGTTGGTGGAATCAGATAAAGAGCTGTACTGCTTTTCGCAGAATGTTAATACTGGATTAGAAATGATATTTAAGTCGGACCAGAAAACTGTGAGCCAATTTAAAGAAATTTGCATCGCCATGTTAGACAGACAGGTGGCGATGGTATGCAGCAAACCTGTCTCCTTAAAACAAAGTTAGCGCCAAAGATCGAAG
>JANYFV010000054.1 GCA_025359635.1 Undibacterium sp.
GTTTTCGTGAATTTTTATCCCCGCTCTTTTAAGTGCATAGTTTCGTCGAATGACGGACCCAGTTACGCCTATTGACGGACCCTCGTGCCGGGTTCGGAGCGTAAGCGACGGTGCCTTTTTTATTTCTATTTCTTCACCGTGTCAAATTGTTTGCCCTGAGCCTCTCTGTAGCTGGGTCCTTTGAGATTTATTTTCACGGATGTGTGCTGAAGCCGGTCCATGATGGAGTCGGCAATGACGGGATCTTCAAGGATTTCTGGCCAGTTTTTTATCGGCAATTGTGTCGTTATGATGATTGCTTTTTTTCCTTGGCGCTCTTTTAAAATTTCACAAAAATCATGCGCCTCTTGTGTTAATAATTTTCGTAGACCTAGATCATCTAAAATCAGTAGATCATATTTTGCAATTTTTGCTTTGAACTTTAGATAACCTCCGGAGGCATGCGCAATACTTTGCTGTTCAAGCAGATCACTCATGCCGATAAACAAAACACTTTTCTTTCGCTGACACACATGATGACCAATCGCTTCTGCGATAAATGTTTTTCCGATGCCAGTAGGTCCCGTGATAATCAGCGCTCTTGATTGATCAAGCCACGATAGCGCGTAAAGCTCTCTGACTTGTGATTTAGTCATGTTGCGATTAAATTCAAAATCAAAATCTTCCATCGCCGGCAATCGATTAAGCTTTGAGTTTTTAATTTTCCGATCAGCACTTTGTGATTCGCGGAAGTTGTACTCAGCTTGCAACAGCTGATCTAAAAGTTCAGCACCGGTCCATGATGACTTGGTACTTTCCTTAACAAGATTTTCAAAAGCACCCAGCATTCCGGTCAGCTTTAAATCTTGCAATAAATTCTTTATCTGCGGTTGTCCCATAAATTTTTCTATCCTTTTTTTAGTTGGTTGTTAGTGTCTCATTATCGATAACTAGAGCCAACTGCGCATCCCCCGTGTGACGCAAGTTGGGATTGGGTTGTCGCTCAATTTTTGTTGATGTGGCCTGTGGTACTTGAAGACGTAATTGACTCAAAATCTCTTCGAAGTACGCCACTCTGAACTTGTTAAATAAACGCATCTTTTCTACAGCTGTTTTAATATTCTCTTTTGCACGAACGTTTCCAATTTTTTCAATCTCACTTCTTGATTTGCGAACAAGACCGATGGCTCGTCGTAAATTCCAAAGCGTATTTTCTTTAAACAACTCTTCGATCAAAGAATATAAATCAGCACTTAAAAACTTGGCCTGTGATAAAGTGTTCTGCGGCGTCGCTTCGTGATAAGCCTGAGCATTGGCTGGTAAATGAGAAAGATCGGTGACACGTTCACCGCTTTTATTTTTATTATGTAGATGCAGCGCGATCCGGTTAAGATCGTAAAACACTTCGATCTTAAGATCCGTGATTTTCACGTTCACTTTTTCCCGGCGGTACTGCTTCGGACAAGAATAATAACTGTCATCAACCGCGATGTAGCAATCATCATGGATTGTCGCAGTCTTAAACGTGGCATACTCATAGCTGCCCTCTGGTAACGCGCGCAGGGCTTGTTTCTCTTGCTTAAGCCAGGACTCGTCGCGCGAGATTTTAAAACGCGTATGCGGCCTTGTGTTGATAATCTGAGTTACTTCTGTAAGACGCACGTTGATCTCAACTAATGAAGTTGCAATTCTTCCGCGATACCGCCAACGATAAAGACGAATCACTATTTTAACAGCACCTTCGACTAAACTTTTATCTTTCGGTTTTGCAGGACGTGCCGGCGCAATCGCCGTTCCAAAATCAATCGCCATCGCTTGATAAGATTTATTAATGTTTGGATCGTAGAGATGCGTGCGGCTTACACCTTGTTTTAAACAATCAGGCACTGTCAACCACGGCACACCACCGAATGAGTTATACATTCTTGTGTGACTCTGAACGAAGTTTTGTCCTTTTTGATCGGTTGTTGCTTCTGCAAAAATCTTCTGACTAAAACCTAAAATACCAATGAAAACTTGTGATTCAAAAAATTGACCAGTCGATAAATCAATCCACGCAATCGTGTCCCCTGCGTAATCAACTTCGCATCTTTCGCCTGGCGCAAAATATCTGTGAACACTCGGTGACATTCTATATTCAGGATGCTTCTTATGAAATTGATCTAGAAACGCTTTGTAACCCACATGTTTTGCAAATCTCTCCTCCCAAATTAATTTCAGCGCGTGACCTTCAACAACTTCACGCATGACAAGTTGCCAATCTGCTTGCTCGCTCCAAATCGGACCCGTAAAATTATTTTTTCGATCAACGGGCGATGTCATTTTGTTGTCGCGAATAAGACGAACTGTCCTATCTGAGCAGTTTAAATTGCGACATATTTGGTTAACTGAAATACCTATTTCTAACTGACGCTTGATCTCTGTAAAACGATCCATACTCATGACCTCTCTAGACATTAAAAACCTCCCAGTTTTAGAAGGTTTATCTTGTCAATGAAATTTTACGCTTACACGTAGAACCTCAGTCATTAGCACGTAACAGGGTCAGTCAATTGGACGTAACAGCTTCAGTCATTACGACTGGACTGCCACCTTCAATTCGACGAAACTAGGTCCGTCAATAGGGCGAAATTTTGCATGAGTCATTGCTTCTCCCTCTTTTCAATAATTTTTGTTCGCACAAACATCATCGAAAACGGCGTAACGGAAGCAACTGGCTTCTTTTATTTGATGCATCTCGGAATTACCCTAAATTCGCGCTACCACTTTAAATCACATTGGACCCTAGACAGTGACTGATAATGACCCTTTGTAAGTGGATTAGTCATCCGTTTGATTTCAGTGGCACTTTAAACTGATTTGAAGTTGGCTCGATCTTGGCTAGTCTTAACATCGAAAGATCGTTGTACTCTGAACT
>JANYFV010000060.1 GCA_025359635.1 Undibacterium sp.
ACGAATTCATCGCCACCGAAGCGGGCTACGGTGTCAATATCGCGAGTGCAGGTAACTAAGCGCGTGGCAACTTGTTGAAGCAATATATCGCCTTTATCATGTCCCAGTGTGTCGTTTAGTTTTTTAAAATTATCCAGATCGACAAACAACAGTGCCCCTTTGCGTTGACGTCGTGCTCCGCCTGCTAAGGCTTGTTCCAATCTATCCATTAAAAGGCGGCGGTTCGGTAAGAAAGTTAATGGGTCGTAAAACGCCAGACTCTTGATTTTTTCTTCAGCGCTCTTGCGTGAAGAAATATCGGTAAATGTACCAACATAATGACTAATTTGCCCTGCATCGTCTTTAACAACAGTAATAGTAAGCAGCGCCGGAAAAACCTCGCCATTTTTTCTCTTATCCCAAATTTCTCCTTGCCATGCACCGTTTTTCTCAAGTCGATCATACATCTCAGTATAGAAAAAATCGTCATGAATGCCGGATCTCAGCAATTCTGGTTTTTGACCAATGGTCTCCTTGGCGCTATAACCTGTAATGTCAGAAAATGCTTTATTCACGCGCAAAAAATCCCACGTGGTGTTGGTGATGTACATTCCCTCCTGAGACTCAAAAGCGATAGCCGCAATGCGTAAAGCTTCGTCGGCGAGCCTTCTGTTGGTAACGTCTCTGGTAATTCCTTGATACCCGCATATATTCCCTAGAGCGTCACGTATCGGATTGGAGAGAACTTCAGTCCAGATCAGTCTACCGTCCTTGCAGTGCTGTTGAAGATCGAAAATCATCGCCCCTGTCTTTATGCCGTTTTTCTCCTTTTCGAGGCGTTCAATGGTTTTTTGTCTTAGTGCAGCGACCCCGTCTTCAGTCAGCAGGGTAAACACATGCTGTCCGACGACCTCTGTAGCTTTAAATCCTCGCATCCGTTCATCAGCTGGACTCATATAAGTAAATCGACTGTCTGTATCCATCTTCCAAACTACGTCAGTGGCGTCTTCTGTTAATAGTCGATAGTGCGCTTCGCTTTCACTTAACTTTTCTGCCGCAAGATTTTTTTCAATGGCGATACTGGCGAGTCGCGCGCATTGTTCAATCATATTGATGTCTTGCAGTGTCGGTTTATGTACCTCGCGGTGATAAATGGCAAAAGTACCGAGTACCTCATGGCTTGAAGAGCGTATAGGTTGAGACCAGCAAGCCAGCAAATTAGCGCGAGCCGCCAGTTCTTTGAATTGATCCCAGTAATGGTGGGAGGCTATGTCATCGACAATAATACGTTCATCGGTAAACGCTGCCGTACCACACGAGCCAACTCCGATACCTATGTCAACCTTATATAGCGCTTCATTATAAAAGTCGGGCAGACTTGGCGCCACGCCACTATTAAAATGTCGTTTCTCTTTGTCCAGTAACAAGATGCTGCACAACATTTTCGGATGTAGTCGTTCAACACCTAGAGCAATTGATTGTAGTGTATTCATAAGCGATTCTGTTCCCGCCAGCATCTCTAAAATCTGGCTGCGGAATTGTTCATAATCTTGTGCTTGCTTGCGCTCGGTGATATCTCTGACGATGCCCTGGATTAACGCTTGTCCATCAACATCAACGCGATTTAAACGTACATCTGCTGTAAATATCTGACCATTATCTAGACGTTGATGTTGCCATTCAAAGGCGATATGACCTTCTCTCATTGCCTGCTCAATTTTACGATCAGCGTCAATACGTGACTCTTCACCATTCTTTTGTATTGCTGGAGAAAGTTGGCCCGGATGCAGCGACAGCAAATCTTTTCTATCGCTTACACCGAATAGTCGCAATGCGGCAGGATTGCAATCGATTATCGCAACCGGGTCGACTACCATTACTGCATCGGGGCTCGATTCAAAAAGGTTTTTATGGCTTGCCTCGGACCTATGCAAGGTTTTTGTATCCTTCGCTATCTTTGTGAGTGACTCAAATGACCGCGTAATTCGTCGCAATAAAAAAAATGAAATCGGAACAACAAGAAGCAGTAGTGTGAGAGCGATAAAACCAAAGTGCCAAAGAGAAAAGGATAGCCCCATTGCGAGTACAAATAGGACAACAAAACTAAGAGCGACCTGAGTCGAGATTGAATATCTGGAAGTCGGCATAGATTTAGAATTGCGATCAACGCATCCAATCAGTAGCATGAACAAAGACGATTAGAAAAACGCGACAAGCGAAGATCGTTTTTCAATACATTGTTCGATAATATCGCAATTTTTGTTTGCACCCCGAAACATTTGGCAATTTCACGTACGCCCCACATTTAAAACAACATGAACAATTTAGCGTAATGAGACTATCCAGATATTCTCAACGTTGGGATATAAAGATTGAATTTAAATATACAAATATACACGTCATGTTTTTTGAGGGAGTTATTGGTATGAAAATTAATATAAAAAAACAGCGCTATACAAGCGCTGTTTTTTGCAGGGAATTTTATGATTTACAAAATTTCGCTCGCATGATCTGCCAAACGCGAACGCTCACCACGCGCCAAGGTAACGTGACCACTATGCGCCCAACCTTTAAATCTATCCACAACATAGGTCAAGCCACTCGATCCTTCGGTCAGATACGGCGTATCGATTTGCGCGATATTACCCAGACAAAGGATCTTGGTGCCAGGGCCTGCACGTGTTACCAAAGTTTTAACTTGTTTTGGAGTTAAGTTTTGCGCCTCGTCGATGATCAAAAACTTATTCACGAAAGTACGGCCACGCATGAAGTTTAATGACTTAATTTTGATACGTGAACGAATTAAATCCTGAGTGGCAGCTCGACCCCAATCACCAGCGTCATTATCCGACTTGTTGAGCACTTCAAGATTGTCATCGAACGCCCCCATCCATGGAGACATTTTTTCTTCTTCCGTACCTGGCAAGAAACCAATGTCTTCACCTACGGGACCTGTTACGCGCGTGACGATCATTTCGTTATACGTTTTCGATTCCAACACCTGTGCTAAACCGGCAGCTAACGCCAACAGCGTTTTACCCGTTCCTGCCTGACCTAACAGCGTCACAAAATCGCATTCCGGATCCATCAACAGATTCAAAGCAAAATTTTGTTCCCGGTTGCGTGAAGAAACTCCCCACACACTATGTTTGGCGTTACTAAAGTCACGCAAGGTCTGAAGTACGGCGGTTTTGCCATTGATTTCACGCACCTGACCATAAAACGATGCTTCACCGTTATTGGGTTCCAAATAGACAAATTGATTGACCAGCAGCGTCGCAATAAATGGCCCAGTAACGCGGTAAAACGTACTGCTAAACCCGTTACGAGTTTCCTGCCACGACTCCATCCCTTTGCCATGTTTATTCCAAAAGTCTAACGGCAATGGTACCAACCCGTTATAGAGCAGGTCAGAGTCTTCCATGACATGGTCATTGAAATAATCTTCGGCGGGTAGTCCCAACGCACGCGCTTTGATGCGCATATTGATATCTTTGGAAACCAACACAACAGGGCGATTCGGGAATTCAATTTCAAGCGCACGTACTACGGCTAAAATTTGATTGTCCGCTTTTCCAAC
>JANYFV010000192.1 GCA_025359635.1 Undibacterium sp.
GATTTGCGATTTTACGTCCTTGTCCAAATCGACCCCGGCACGCTTAAGTTCGGCCAAATATTTGACTGTATCGTTTTCCTTGGGAGGCATTAGTTTGTTGATAGCGTCGCGTACCTTCATGTTACCGTAGTTATCCAGATACAGAGCGCGCTGGGCGGCGTGGCCATCGTCAAGGTTTGCAAAAACCGCAAAGCTACCCACCGCACCAGAGACTGAACCGATTACAGTATCAACTGAGTCTAAGCGGTGTGTCTAAAAAACGGGGGGCGCATGCAAACATGCTGAACCTGTTTTTTGTCAACGCTGAGTATTCTACGAAGGCAAGAAATCCACCGGCCAGGTAACGATCATCTGATCGACATCTTTCGCGCCGAAATCGAACTGGCGTATGCGCGCCAGTAGCTTGGCTTCTAGCTCTGGTGTCTTGAGTTCGCTGGAGATGATCTTGCAATCGATGACGTTACCAGCAGGGGCGATTTTTAATTCCAGTACTACCTTGCCTTGCAGGCCAGGTTCTTCGCGTAAGGCTCGGTTGTAAATCGCATAGATCGCGCCTTTGTTGCGCTCGAACACCAGTTTAATCTCTTCGATGGATCGTGATGCTTTGCCGCTGTTGCTACGGTGTAGATTGCCGCCTGGGCCACCCGTTCCGCCAACGCCGCTGCCTGCGCCATCGCCCTTACCGCGGGCGCCACCACCGCCTGCACCGCCGCCGCCACCTCCGCCAACTACGCCTTCTACCAGTGTGGTTGAGCGGCCGGCCAAGCCGCCGCCACCGGTGTTTTTGCTGTAGCCGGCGGTGTTGATGCCGCCGCTGCCGCCGGTGGCGTTAGAGGTGATCAGGGCGCGTGCCGAGATGCCTGCTTCATTGCCCGCGCCGACTCCAACGCCGACACCGGTGCCGACACCTGCGCCCGGTTTGACGGGTGCTAGCTGGACTGCCAGCGGTGCGCCGTGTAACTCGGCCAGATCTTTACTCATCGCCAGCAAACCTACGCCAGCTGCCTTGCGCCGCGCCGCATCGATTTCACCCGGTGGCTTGTTGGGCACAGGTACGCGCGCTTCAGGCACTGGAGCTTCTTTATTCTTCGCGACTTTAGCTGGTGCGTCCGGTTTAGTTGCCTCGTTTTTTTGCTGCTCGGCTTTACTGATTGCCTCTGGAAGTGGTTTGGGTTTTGGTGGTTCCTTAATGTTCTCCAAAATCATCGTGGTCAGGTGCGCTGGCAATTCTTGTGTCTTGCTGCGGTCGGGCATGACCACCGGCACAAAAAGTACCATCAGGCTGAGCAATGCGCACAGGATCAGCACAGTGCGCAAGATGCGCTGGAAGCGCGCTTCGTCTTCGTCCGAGATCGCCCAAGGTAAGCTTGGTGCGCGGAAAGACACCATCATCGCGGCGCTCATGATTCACTCCTTTGCCTGACGGCGAACGAGACATCACTGAAGTTTGCGCGGGCGCTGGTGACCATGATTTTGCGCAGCAGGCGATACGGAATTTCTTTATCGCCCATGATCGTCAGGCGTTTGCTGAGCGCTTCGTTTTCTTTGCGTATGACCTTGCGACTAGCTTGCAAGAGTTCCAGCTCGGCTTGCAGCGGCGCGATTAAATCACCATCCATTGCCAGCACATCGGCGACCGAGGCAACCTTGCGTCCGTCCACCAGAATCTCACTGGCGCTAACGATGATCACGATGGTTTCGCGCGGGCTGATTTCGGCCACCGATTCCGGCAAGAGTACCGCCTTGGGGCTAGGCAGCGATTCAACACCGCCGGAGTTCGACAGCAAGAAAAAAATGAGTATCGTAAAGACGTCGATCAGCGAAACCAGATTCATGTCGACCATGGTCTGGTTGCGGCTACGCCTTTCGGCGCGTTTTTGCCTTGGTGTGAGTATCATGGCTTGCCCGCCTGCTTAGTTTCCATATTAAGGAGCGGTGCGTCGCCGATAGAAATATTCGGAAATAATTCAGCGCGCACTAGCTTATCGCCCTGCGCCATGTGGCCGGTGCGCACGGCATCCATCACCTGCACGATGGTGTTGTAGGCGGTGTTTGGTTCGGCGAGTAAGGTGGCCTCGGTTTTATCCGGGAAGCGCGTTTTAAGTTGCAGCATCAAGGCAGATAAGGCAGGCAGATCCGGCCCTTTGCTGGTGGCGGGAATGCGCTGGATCAAGCCACCGATGCGGTCACCGACCTCTAGCGCTTCGGGTCGCACCACGATTTCCAGTTGCAGGTTATCGACTTTCAGTTGTTCTACCGAAGCCGCATTTTGCGCCGGCAAAGTCAGGTCTATCACTGCCAGACGCGTAAACACTGCGGTCGATAGCAGGAAGGGTACCAGCACCACGATGAGGTTGATGAAGGCGGTGATCTCCAGATGCGCCACATCTTTGCGCAGACGTCGAATTTTCATAATATTGAGCCTGTTAAACTCGTTAGTGAGTGCTGGTTCCAGAGGCGGCGCCTTGCTCGGCGCGTATGCGTTGTACCAGATTTAAAAAGCTCATCTTGGCGGCTTCCAAACCATCGACGATTTCGCCGGTTTTGGCTTGCAGAAAGGCATGGATCAGCAGGAAGGGAATCGCCACCATCAGGGCGAATGCGGTGTTGTTCATCGCGATAGAAATACTGGCTGAAAGTAATTCTGCCTTCTCGGCAGGGTTGACTTGCGCAACTGCAGTAAAACCCTTGATCAGGCCGATAATGGTACCGAGTAAACCGACCAATGTGATGACGTTAGCGAAGGTGGCGATGTAGTGCGTGCGCTTTTCCAGACGCGGGACGATTTCCATCATGCCTTCTTCCATCGCGGCATCGTAGTCTTCACGACGGCCTGGGCTGAGCATGCGCGTCAGGCCATAATTGACGATCTTGCCAACTGCTGCATCCGAATTCGCAGTGATCTCCAGCGCTTCCTTGAATTTACCTTTTTGCAGGATAGGCAGGACATGCGCCCAGACCTTGCGGTTCTGGCTACGCGCCTTGCTGAGAAAAATAAAACGCTCGATAGCGATGGTCACGCCCAGCGCCATAATCAGCAGGCTAGGGTAAATAAAGAGGCCGCAATCGCGAAAAAATTTGATGGCTAGGTTGAGGTTTTCCATGGCTTAAAGCTCCGTTTGAAATGTTGGATTTGACTGAAATTTATATTGACGTCATTCTCGCGAATGCGGGAATCGAGCAGCTATCTGGTGCGCAGCACGCAAATATAGACGCTGCGCGTAATGAACGAGCTGGATTCCCGCCTGCGCGGGAATGACGGATAGGTGCTGCGCCGAATGAACGAGTTGGATTCCCGCCTGCGCGGGAATGACGGGTTGTTGTGTAATTTTCTCTGTTATTCATTATTTTTTATTTGTCTTTTGTTGGTGTGGCGATAGCAACAGGTTGGACGGCGGCCACAGGTGCCCGGGCCTGTGTGTCATATTTCACTTGGCGCCGGAACACATCGCGGTCGACTGGTGCCAGCGCTTCATCTAGCACACTGACTAAAGGCCTGGCAGCTAGATCGCCCGCTACTGGTTTTTTCCAGGGCACGATATACAAGACTTTGGGTAACTCGCGATTGCCGATGATTTGGGTGCGGTCGATGTCGGCGCGATCTTGTGCCAATGTTGCGCTTGTTGCGCAGCTGATGCCGACAGCAAGAACAGACAAAACAATTCGGTAGGAAATCATGACTTCTCCTTTTGCGCTACTGCTGGATTTGGTTTGCGATTTTTCAGTTCAGCGATCCACTTGTTGACTTCGCCGTCGCCTGCCGGGGTGAGGGCGAGATAACGCGCGTATAGGTTCAGCGCGCGCTTGCCATCTGCCAGATACATGTCATGCAAGATGCCGAGATTGAGTATGGCAGGGGCGTAGTTTGTGTCGAGTTTTATTGCCAGTTCATAGGCTTCACGCGCCTGCTCAAATTTGCCAGCCTGGCGCAGCTTGATGCCTAGTTGGTTTTGTGTGGCTGCTTCCTTTAAAGCTGTGGATGAGGTATCGACAACAGTTTCTGCCCGCTCAGTCTTACCATAACGCACAGGCTGCAGTTCGCGCAGCGCATCAAAACTGTTTTTCACCCATTTATCGTAGATGCCAGTGGCGCTGCGTTGTGCATTGATACTGTGGACTTCAATCGCTTTTTCTTCGAACGGGAAGGCTTGCTCTTCAAGCAGCACGTTGTATTGCTCGCGCTCGATTTTGTTGAGTTTTTTCGGCCGCTCAGATGCCATCAACGCCTTGCCAAAATCGCGGTAAATGCTGGCGATGCGGAAGGTCGCTGCCGTGCTGATATCAGCCACGCCTAAGTCCGTGGCGGCGGCGTAGGCTTTCAAGGCCTCTTCCATTTTCGCTTTCTTTAGCTTGAGATTTTTTTGCAAAGGTTCGATCAAAGCGATCTTGCGGTAAGCCTCGGCTACTGGTTCGGCGATGGCCAGTGCAGCCGTTGCGGCCAGATAGCGTGTGCGCTCAGTGCGCCCGGTGCCGCCGTTTTGATCGGCCAGGAAAATCTCTTTCATCAAGGCGAATTCGCGTGCGCCATTGCCTTCTTCTTTGGCGATACCTGCCAGGCGAAAGCGTGCTTCAATCGCGGCTTCCAGATTCAAGGCTGGCAGCGTCAGGTAGCGTTCATAGGTTTTTTTCGCCGCTGCGCGTGACCCGGCTTTTTCATACAATTCGGCAGCTCGCCACAGCATATCGCTGGCGCCCTTCGCATCCTTATTGCTGGCGGCCAGACGCTCTAATTCTTTCGCGGCACTTTCCCATTGCGCATTTTCTATATACACCACGGCCAGCTTGTAACCTACGTCTGCCTGGAGTGGATTATTTGGATAGCGGCTGCGGAAATCCTCTAGCGTGCGCGCTGCTGCTGGCCAGTCTTTTAAGCTCATCAAAGTGGCGGCAGCATCGTATTGGGCTGTCGCGCGCACTGGCGACGCTGGGGCGACGTGAGCGATACGTTCGAAATGCCTTACCGCTTCGCGAAGTTGTCCGGCATTTCTGGCCTGTTCGCCCTGTTGGTAAATGCTGGCGGCGAGTCGTTCAACTAGCTCATTACGGCTAGCAGCACCTGATGCTGTTAATTTCAGTACTTCAGCAAAGGCGAGTTCAGCCGGTGCAAATGCAGAGCGTTCAAACGCCGTGTAGGCAATGATGGTCCAGGCGACGCGGCGTTGGTCGTCGGCCGCCGCTGGTTGCAGATCCAGCAGTTTTTGCGCAAGCGTCGCTGCCTGCTCATTGTCTTTTAAGGCATACAGTTTTTCAGCGGCATTCGCCAGCACCGCGGCAGCACGTGGATCGGTGCTGAAACTTTGCGCAAAACGGATGGCACTGGCGACGCTGGCTTTTTGTAGCGTCGACAATTGAGCTGGCAACTGAGCAGCATCGGCCAATTGTTTTGCATAACTCAGTAAGGCTGAGTAGCCCGCGTCGGCACTTTTGCCATGCACTGGATAGGCGTAGGCCGTCTTTTCATACTCGACGCTGGCTTCGGAAAAATGCCCATCCTCGAACAAAAGTTCAGCTAATAGAAAGTTATTTTGTGCTGCCTGAGGATCGGATGGGAAAGAGGCCAGGTATTCACGATACCAGTGCACCGCTTCCTGATAATCGGCGGTATTTTTGCTCTTTTGTGCGCTGGCGTGATAGTGACGTGCCAACTCGGCGACGTGGGTTTTTACCAGCGTCTGTGCCTTCATCCAACCATCTGGATTAGCGCGGCGGAATTCGCTCTTGCTGCCATAGCGCACCACGTATTCTTTCTTTGCTTCCAGTGCCAGCGTGGCAAAACCATTGCCCTGGTAAATCTCGATGACGCGCGCCTGCAAGACTGGTGCCTGGGCATCCAGCGGTTTGCGCCTGGCGAACTGACTGAAGGTGTCGGCGGCATCTTTGACGCGTTCTTGCTTGAGATACAGTTCACCCAGTTGCTGGTACACACGGAATTCGTAAGTGTCGCGCGTTGGTGAATTGATATATGCAGAAATTGAATCGGCGCCCTGCAGATTTGCCAGACAAATGCTGGTGACGCGGAAAGTATCTTCGACCAGTTCACGTTCGGCGCGGCTTAAGCCTGCGATAGTCTCCAGACCTGCATCGCCATCCTTATCAGCGAGCTTATTTTCGTGCATGATGTCGAGCACGGCAAAAAATGATTGCAGCGCATCGTCGAGTTTGCCTTGTTTGAATTGTGACCAACCGCGCATATACAGCGCGCGGTCGTGATACCGTCCTGTCGTGCCGGAGCGCAGTACCTTTGTATAGGCTTGCTCGGCAGTCACATAGTCGCGGGTGGTGAACAAGAGTTCGCCACGGCGGAACTGGGCTTCGTCGTTATAGGCAGTGTCGGGATAGCCCTTGACCAGACGGTCTAAAGTTTTGAGGGCAGATTCCAGATCGCCATTTTGTTCTTGTGCGCGCGCCAGTTGATATAGTACGCGATCATTATTCGGGTCGTTCGGATAAGTGTTAAGAAACTCTTGATAGCGCGCGACTGCGGTACGGTAGTCCGGGCCATTATCTTGTGCACTTCCTGGCGCATTGGTTACTTGAGGGCTTTCGCTCATATTATCTGCGCTATCCATCTCTAGATCGCCGATACGGCGCATGGCTTCGGCGCGCAATGGTGCGTTGGATATTTTCGCTGCTTTCGGTGCAGTATCGAGGAAGCTGCGGTAGGCTTTGATTGCCTGCGCTTCGCTAGTCACCACGCCCTTATCTTTTTCTACTTTGACAGTCCGGCCAGCCAGCGACTTGAGGGTGGGCTCGTTGTCGGGCGTTCTGGTTAAGCCTGTCTTTGTGTTTTTGCTGGCGCAAGCACTTAATAGGTAAAGTGCGAGACATAACATCAGCGCAGATGCTGCTCGCAGATTAAATTTAGTGTTTACTCGCATTGTCGGCCTCCTGATTTTTTTTGACAGGAGTTTGATTTCTGCCGCCGCTGCTGCTACGGTCGTACAGTTGTGCAAGCGCAAATCGCGCTTGAGTCGCGTAGGCAGCAAGGCGTTCTTGCAGGAGCGCTAACTCAGTTACTGCGATGTTTTGCACCGCGTGTTGTTGTTCTTCGGTGAGGGCGACGACGCGTGGAATCATGACTTGCAGCAGCGGCGTGATCGCGGCAATGCGTTTGGAAAAAGCATCAAAGCGTGCCGGCTCGTCGCGCTGTGCCTGAGTCAATGCTGCATCGAGCTGTTGTGCATTGTCGAGTTGATCTGTGATCTCTTGCAATTCTTTTTTTGCGTGCCAGAGTCGAACTGGAAAATCCTGCGCTAGTTGCCAGGTAAGCACACCGGCAGCCAGGCGCGCCCGTTCACGCCCGGTATCGAGTTCAGGAACGTCAGTGGCATCTTTGAGCGCATTTTGTACGCTGGCGGCGCGTTCAAGTAAATCGAGTTGCCTGGCGTCGGCAAACGCGATTCCATCAGCAGCATTTTCACCTGCAGCGACCACTTGGGTAGCCGCCAGATGACGTGTCTGTAGCGATGTTAGCCCTATATCTTTTTCTCGCTCCAATACTTGCGGAAGGCGCTCGGCAAAGGCCTTGCGACGATTCTCCAGCATGTCTTCAAACACACTGAGTTTGTCGCGCCAGTCTTGCAGATTTTTCTGAAGAAAACGCAGGTCGCGATAATTTTTGAAGGCTTCCTGAAACTCATGTTGTGCCAGCACTTGCGCAAGATGGGTGGCATGCGGCATGCTTGGTAACTCGCGCAGCGTCCAGAACCACCCCATCTCTTCACCGGGATTGCTGGCGAGGTTGCTGGTGACTAAGGCCTCGACCAACTTGCCGGATTTGATCGCCGCAATCGATTCGTTCAAATCTGTGTTTTCGCGGCTGAATGCGACAATCGCTTGTGTGTAACTCTCGGCTGATTGCGTGTTGGCACCAAGCTCTGCATAGGCATAAGGCACCGCGATTTGCGCTTCGAGCACGGCCATGTCATTGAGATCACGTTGCGCCAGTTCCAGCCAGGGTACCAGCGCCAACTTTGGTTCTTTCATGCTGGCCGCGGCCCAGCCTAAGCCGAGTAAGGCCTTGTTGGCTTGTTGGCTTTTGAGTCGCACCCGTTCCAGATATGTGCGGGCGAGCTGTGGCTGTTTATCGGCCATCGCTGAGAACCCCAATGCGACGTTGGCGCGGTCGCGCAGGCTGCGGAATTCCTCATCCTCGGCAGATGCACGGCCGAGTTCGTCTAGTAACTTGGTGCCAGCCGCTGGCTGATCCGATTTTATTAAGGCGATGCCAAGATTGTAGCGAGCATAGCGAGCACCGGGTGCTTTCAAATCCATTGAGCGTAGCACTGTGGCAGCAGCGGCATAGTCAGCGCGTGCCATCAATAAATTAGCTTGCAAGAGTCCGCGTTCCTCTTTTAAATCTGCCGGCAAAGCGGTGCCGATGCGAGCGATGGCATCTTCTGCCTCGGCCAGATAGCCGCGCTGGTAAGAAATTTTTGCCAGATAAAACCAGGCGCGGTCACGCGTAGGCGGGCTGGCACCTAGGGCGATCAGATGCTTGAAAATATCAGCCGCTTCGCGCTGTAAGCCATACGATAAGAGTATGCCGCCACGCAGCACTTCTGCCTCTTCGTTATGTCCGGCGACACGGCCAAAATGTTGCGACACCATTAAATTTGTTACTGAAGCAAAGTAGCGATCCTGAAAGAAATGGAACAGCGTATCGCCATAATACGGCGCCTTGATCTCATGCAAAGCGAGCTTGTTTTCATCGCCGCCAGCCGCTAGCGTACCGGACGTGTTCAGCGTGAACATGAGCCCAAGTGCCAGCGCCAGACGGCGCGCAGCAAAAATATTTTGAATGGAAAGGCGCATCGATTTACTGCCAGACCTTGACGTCAAATTCAGGTTGCAATTTAGCTTGCGAGTCGCGGATGCGCAGCTCGACAAATTTTGCCTGAGTATCCTTGGTGAATTTTACCGTGGTAGCACGTTTGTAATCGCGTGCATGTGGCCCGCCACCTGTGAAGAAGGCGACGATTTCATGTTCGCCGGCGCGCAGATTGCCCAGATATAAACGCTGCACACCACCGCGGTGCAATGCCTGTACTTCTAAGGGTGTGTAGAGGTAATTGGCGATCAGTTTGTCATCGATTTTGACTTGTACCGAATCTAGTTCAAACATCTTGCCAACATCCAAAGAGACGAACAGCACGACTTGCGTGTTCGCCGGGAATAGCAGTTCTTCTTCCAGCACTAGCAGGTCGCGGTTGAGTTTGATGACATCGCTTTTGATGTCTTGTATGCGTTCATCAAGTGCTTCAATTTTGGCCGGTGTAGCCGGTGTGATAGCGGCTGTTGGTGCCACTGGCGCTGGCGGCTCATCAAAGCTCCAGGCCGAACTGGCAGAACAGGCAGAACAAAACATCATCAGGGTGAAGATCAGCTTACGGTAAGATTTGCTCATGGGGGACTCGTCAATAGGTGGCTGAAACATACATCTGAATTATGCTGGCATTGTAGGAGTAGGGTGCGCCAGTCCGAATGTCGGTGAAATCGCTGAACTTGAAGCGCGTGAATTCAACGGCGGTATTCAATTTGACTTCGTATTTGCCGGAAATTTTATCCAAGGTATAGGCCAACTTTGCGCCCAAGCCTGTGCTATTAAATGCGCTGAGTTGGCGGTTGCGCGAGACATATAGGGTTTCTGTGCTGGCGTTGTCACTATAGAACAAGGCATGGTCTTGCTTGTAGTGGCGCAAGCTAGCGTCGGCCAGCCATTTTTCGCCAAAATGACGGCTGTAACCGAATTCAGCTGTATGCGCCTTGATGTCCCAGTTGTCCCAGTAATAGCGGTAGTCCAGATGCAGCGCGTCACGTGAACCAAGATCGCCGATCACGCGAAATTTTACCGCGCGTGCTGAACGGGTACGCGGTGTGCGCTCTGGCACGGCAGCGCCGAAAACCCGGGCGATACGGTAGGGGCTACCTAGGAAGCCATCGTCGGCAAGTGCCTCCATATTCGCGCTCATGATCCAGCGTTGCGTAAGTATTTGCGTCAGACCAAGCCGGTACTGCCAATGCGTGGCCCGGTCATTAAACTCGGGCGCATTGTGTTTGCTGATTTCATCGGCACCGCGGGTGAAGCCTAGGCTGACCGAGCTCATGCCACCAAAAGTTTCCTGGGTTATATCCAGGCCGATACGCTTGGCGGTGTAATCCGGTTCACGGCTCGAAGAAGTGGAAAGCGAAATTTGCGCATCACGATAAATGTAGTCGGCACCGAAGCCGACTTCATTGCGTTTTTCGCGATACGGGCTGGCAGTGGTCACCACGTCTATCGAGGCATTGCTGACGGAATCGAGGTAATAGGAAGCTGAGACCGAAACCTTGTCGACCAGTTTTTTTCTAACCAGGAGCGCCGGCCCGTTGGCGCTGACACCGCCGCCATTGTAGGAGTGGATCAAGGCCTCTGCGGAATCTTCGGGCAGGTCGCCGGCACGAACACTACTGCCAGTGCTGGCAGCCAATACTCCGCTGAATAAAGCGGCAAAGCGTCGCATCAGAATCCAGCGCTTTGGTTTATTCGAATTATTTTCTCTAGCTTGAGCGGGGATTTTAGTTGCAGCCACATCCGCCTCCTTGTACACCGGTGGCGCCACGTGCACCTTCGCGTACATCTCGGACGTGTTCGAAATGTTTTTCCGCTAAGGCCTCGCGGGAAAATTTCATCATCGGGTCGGCCAGACGTTCCCGTTCATACGGCTTGACCCAGGGCTGAATCGAACAGCCGCCTAGCAATAAAATGCTAGCCAACATGCTTATGTGTAGGAGATATTTCATCATTTAAGTAGCTCCCGAATCTGCTTGTCGTACACATCTTCATATCCGGCCAGGTAGCCTTTGTGTACATAGCGCACGCGGCCTTCGCGGTCAATCAATACGGTCGATGGCATGGTGCTGAGGTCATACAAATGGCTCACTGATTTATCGGTATCGAGCAGTACAGGAAATTTCAAACCCAACTTGAGCGCAAGGTCTGACGCATTGCGCGCATCATCATCGACATTCACACCCAGCAGCACAAAGCCAGCGGCGCGATACTTGTCGTAGAGCCGGTTCAGATGCGGCATTTCTTGCCGGCATGGGCCACACCAGGTCGCCCAGAAATTGATCAAGACTACACGGCCGCGTTGTTCCTGCAGGCGAAAGTTGGGCCCGCTGACGCTGTGCAGTGTGAAGTCTGGCGCTGCAGATTGTGGCGCGACTGCGGCCATGGCTGTGCCATTACCAAACGCCAGTAGCACGAGCAAGTTAAGGCTGAACTTTGAGCTAAATTTCATCAAAAGTACCTAGCTTAAAAAGAGGCCGTTACGCCGATACTCAACTCAATATTTTGCGTGCGCTGGCGCTTGCCGAGTAAGTCGAGTTGGAAAATATGATCGCGTGCATCGAACTGCATAGCGATATGATCGTTAAAGAAAACCCGCATGCCCGAGCCAAAATTAAAAGTGGCGCGGCGTTGCTGATCAAGCGTGGTGCTGCCGACGCCGCCTATCAGGTAGAGTGAAAACGGCATGGCATATTTGGTACGGATAAACACTTCCCCTGGCAAGATGTTGTAGCCAAGCGAGAGGTTGTAATAGCGCAGTTTTTCTTTTTCATTCGGGAATACGCCACCGGGAAGAATCTGGCGAAACGAGGCATCGCTGACCTTGGTTTGCGCAAGCACACTCTGGACAAAAAAGTCTTCCGTGATGTGGTAGCCAAGGCGCAGGCCGCTGACCGCGCTGGTGCCAAAATTTTGTGTCGAATATGTCCCAGCGTACAGGCCAAGGTCAAAGTCATTAGAAGGAAAACGCGGCAGCTTGACATCGCGTCTGGCGACTTCCGGGATCACGACTTGATCGGTATTGGTTGTAGTTGGTTCGGCCGCGCTGGCTTCTACGCAATTCAATAACGTTAAACTAGCCAAGAGCAGTGCAGGTAAGGTCAGTAAGTTCATAGTGATAGGCATCAAAAGAAAAAGGAAAGTCCGGCAGTGAACGCGCGATATTCTAGCGAGCGGGTGTCAGCGACGAAGGCGGTGTACAAAGAATAATCAGCGCGGACGATGAAGCGATCGGTGATGTAGTAACGCACGCCCAAGCTTGCATTCGCCAGCTTGGCGTTGGTGGTAGTGGCACCGACCAGGCTCTGGTTTGGAAAATTCTTGAACTTGCCCAGGCCGACTCCGAAGAAAGGCGAGATGCGCTGATCAGACCAGGGTTCAGTTTGCAGGTTAATATGCCAGAAATCTGTACCAGAAAACACGCCTTGCACCTGACCGACTGTGCCTTCAAGACTCAGTGTTTCAGACAGACGATAACTAGTCCAGATCTTGAGCATGGGTTCTGATTTGAACTGGCCCCAGGCTGCACCCAGCTGCACGCGTCGGCTCAGATAATCATCAAGCAAGAGATCGCGAAACGTCTTTTGTTCACCGGCTGCGGTGAGGGTAGATTCGAGTTGCCTGCGTTGTACCCAGCCGACTTTATCTTCTTGCGTGCGCACTTTGTACCAATCGGTATGGCGCATTTCTATCTTGATCCACTGCTGGCGTGGCGCGACAAAAAAGACCGGAAAGCCACGTCCAGGGCCGGTATGCAATTCAATATACGGATCGGTAATTTGCAGGCGCTCGCTGGTGTCTTGCAAGGGGTCGCTGGTGTTTGTCGCGTCGGCCGCCGTTGCAATCGAGGGCTCGCTCAAACCCAGACTCAAACCCATGGCCAGCATGGCAATGAACAGTGGTTTTTGGATTGTGATTTTAATTTTGTTCATTGTGATCATTGGGTGTTGCATGTGCCAACTTTCGGATCTGCGGGTGTGAACATATTGTAATTCGCCGTGCTAAATTCGTCTTGCCCTACCGGCACCGGGCGACTGATCCAATATTTGATCAACTTCGCATTCGGATCGTCTTCACTCAAGAAAATTAAACCGCCACCATGCAAGACACCGCGTACCAAGGGCTTATTTAACAGCCGGCTTTGCGCGGTATTTCCAATGATGACTGCGCCCTGTGCTGAGTAAAAATTTTTGTACATGTCGCTGGCACGAATTACCGCTGGCGTGTTTGCCGGGTCACTTAGATCCAGCGCTTGCGCCCCGGGGATTAAACGCAACGCACCGCCTGCACCAGTGTCGGTTGCATGGCAACCCGATCCGGCGCAGGTGTTAGTTGGTGCGCTGCTACCGGTTTGCGTTTGCAATTGCGCCAGAAAAATCGGATTGATGCATTTCTGGAAGTAAGCGAAGGACAGGGCTTTTCCTGTCGCTTCTACCGGGTTACTAATGTTCGGTGGGTTGCCGATAGGATTCGACGAGCCGCCACAAGCGCTTAGCGTTGAAAGAACTATGGCGGCCGCGCCACAAGTAATGCCACGCCGGGCCGGCTGAGTGATCAGCGCAAAATGCTTCTTGACTATCATCCTCTACATCCTCCGCTGATCCAGTTGGATATTTTGATATAGCTGGCACTGCCAACTGGCATCACCGGTGTCGTCGCCGGAACGGGCGGGTTACCGATCAGCGCACCCAAGGGATGCGGCGCCGTCGAAGGTTTCTTCAAGAGCGAGTTGGACGAGGCCTTACAGGTATCCGAAATCATCGACAGAGTAACATTGTAATCACCCTCAGGGTCACCTGTCAGCACAAAACGGTTGTTGCGAAATGATGTGCCAGGCGGTGTGGCCGAGGCACTGCTGCCAATTGCCTGGTGACAGCCAGCGGCACAGGTGGAGCGCAGAATAGGGAAGACGTCGGTTTCGAAAGTCGCCTGACTGAGACCATTGACCTGCCGTACGCCACTATTTACGTCAAACGGATCATTGTAATATTTGCTGCCCAAATCGATCCACTCCGCCACCAGACGGGTCTCAGCGCGATTCAGCATTTTGGAATGATCGGGCGCAGTGAGTGGAGGAGATGGGTGAGCTAGCCGGGCCGGGCCGCCAGCGATCAGGTTTTGTCCGGACATGATTTCAACAAAGCGGCTCTTGCGTGCCAGGCCAAAAGCTTCGCCTTCGCTGGCCGCGGTATCGACCAAGGCCGGGCCACGTTCGATCACCAACACGCCTTCTTCGATACGGGTTTTCGGCAAGCCAGTGGCGGTATCGATGACAGGATCTCCAAGCATTAACTCATCATACGAAACCAGCCTGCCTGAGCCAGCCAGGGTCGGATTCAGATCGAGTTTGGCCGGATCGGAATGGCAGCCAGTGCAAGTGTTGGTACCGCGGTTGCGCGTCCAGAGCGGCTGGATATGGTCACGGTAATTGACGATGCCGTTGCTTGGTACAGTAGTGACCAGATCATCAGAGGCGAGGGCATTGCCGGTGTAGCGAATCGCTAGCGCTGAACGGGCGATCACACCGCTCTTGCTGGTGTCGGCCCAGACATCGGTGTGCAGCATATCGCCAGTCAGCTTGAGCGCATTGGCATCGAGTCTGGTGCGGGTGCCCGCCATGGTTTCGCCTGATTGGTGCGCTGCGGCCATCGCTGGCAAAAGACCAGTTGCAACGCTGTTGACGACAGCACCGGAATTCAGTGCAGCGCCGCGCCGTGGGCTGTGGCAACCATCGCAAGTGCGGCGCTCACCCGGGCGTACCTGAATCCAGTTGGTGTGAGTCTGGAAGGCGCGGCCCTGGCTATCAACCACCGCTAAACCTATCGGTGTATCGGCGGGTACCTGTAGCTTAAATGAACCGTCCGGTTCTATCGGCGCGTAACCTAGAATCTGCTGCATCTCGAATTCGGTTTCGCCGATTGCGCTGCGCATCCCTGTCATGCCCTGAGGCGGGGCAACGGCACGGAAGGCGCGCACGAAGCGCGCTGGCGCACAGCCATAGGCCGGATCGGCTGGATCTTTCATACGTACCAGATCAGCGACCTGTGCGCGCGTATCAAGTGCATCGCTAGGCTTGATTTTTGGGATCGCTGTAGTGCAAGCGCCAGCCAGATCGGCGCTAGTTAAGACCGCATCGCCCATACGACCAAGGCCGTCGGTGTCGTACACGCTACGTACTTCGAGCAGCCCCATATTTTGTGCGGCGAGTGTCGCATCCAGATCGGTCGGTGCAATCGAGTTAGGCTCGGTACGCGGCTGCAATGCCACTGGGTGGGTGTACATGAAACCGGTGGGTGGTGCAGCGACGATCAGGAAAGTTTGTTTGGCCGGATCAAACATATAGATTGCGTAGGTAGGGAGCACGTTCGCCTGAAGCTCATCAGCCTGCGCATCGGCGACCAGGCGATTATCGTCACCTAAACGCGTTAACTCAGCAGGCGTTAAAGTGGAGCAGGAGACCACTACGCCTTTGCGCGTTACTTCACAAGGAGTATATCCAACCAGTACTCTATCGGTGCCATCCCATAGCGGATAAGGCGTGGTGATACGGCCAAATTGCGAGATGCCGCCGCCGATATTGAGTTCGTGTTGGGTGATTTGTTTTTGACCACCGATCGCTGGCACTGTCGCATTGGCCGGTGTGTTTTCTTCAGAATAGTTGGCTGCATCGATCATCACCAGGCCGCCACCTTCATGCGTGCGCGACAACGGCATCAAATCAGAAGTCAGAAAGCCCTTGAATTTGCCCTTAGGGTCCATGTCGCGCGGGTGCAGGAAGCTATTGCCGGAACTGTGCGCGCCATATAAAACAAACAGGTCAGTGCCATCTGGTCTGGCACGGAAAACTTTAAAGTGGTTACGCCCACCGACGTGATCCCAGCGCGAGAACATGATGTCGCCATTCGGGCGAATTACCGGGCTGCGGTCATGGCTTTGATTCACTGAAATCTGCGTGATTTTCTTTCCATCCGCATCCATGGTATGCAGATTGAACACGCGTTCGCGCTCGTATTCATCGAGTGCGTAGTAAGTATGGCCGAGTGCCTGATTCACGCTCGATGTAGTCTGGCGGTTTGAGGTGAATACGAAGCCGCGGCCAGCGGGCAGATAGGTCGGATCAACATCGTCAGCATCGTTGGCGCTGGTGATGCGGCGATATGTTCCGCCAGTAAAACCACCCGTAGTCATATCGTATTCCCAGATATTCCAGCGCCCGGTGCAGGCTGGTGCGCCACCTATGGTTGCCGTATTCGTGGTAGGGCAGCGTAGCGAGAAAATAATTTTCTTGCCGTCGTAAGAGACATCCGGATTTGAGGCATCGCCCACGCCTTGGGTGAACTGTGCGGTGATATTGTGTTCGATCGCGCTGGCGGAAGATTTTTCGCGGATGATCAGATCGCCGCCGGGCGCGGTCGGCGCGCCATTGGTCGGGTTGGCGCTGATGGTGTTGGCGCGTTTGGCATAGGCGATGGGTACATCGCCAGAAACCACGACTGCCGGCGCATCGCTGGTACTGCTCTTGCCGCAGCCGGTGAGGGCGGTAGTCACGACGATAGTTACTACGGTAGTCAATGTGGCTGCAACTAGCCGTGTGTTCAAATTCAATTTTTTATTCATCGCGAACTCCCTTTTATTTCATTACTGAGGTGCCAGCAAACCTGTTGAATAATGTAATACGCCATCAGTATCGACAACCACCGCGTCGATTCCTTGTTGAGATTCGATGAGCTGCATGCCTTTGGCTATTCCTAAGACAAATACAATTTTTGAAAATGCTTCAGTCGTCAAGCCATCTTCAGCAAGAATAGTCACACTGCGCACAGTGTTGGGTGAGCGGCCAGTGGCAGGGTCGATCAGATGATGGAAGCGCGTGCCGTCTTCAATAAAGTAACGCTCGTAATCACCTGAAGTAGAGATGGACGTGTCTTCCAGCGGCAAGACGGCAATGACTCCGCTCGCAGTGCGCGGGTCGCGTACTCCTATCATCCACGGCCTGCCACGACGGTCACCAATCACCCGACTATCGCCACCAGCACTGACGTTGGCATGTGCAATGCCAAGCGCGCGCAATATTTTTGTCGCGTTGTCGACGGCGTGGCCTTTGGCGAAGCCGCCCAGATCGATACAGACGTCTGGCCGGGAAAATTGTACGGTATGGTTTTCTGCATCAAGCTGCACGTAGCGGTAGCCAACTGCAAGGCGCGCCTTGGCCAACTCTGTAGCGTTTGGTCGCGTGTGCAAACGGTAATCAAATAGCCGGCCAACTGCTGCGTAAGTGATATCGAAGGCGCCGTCAGAGAGTTGTGAAAAATGCGCGGCTCGCGCAAGAAGATGAAACATTTCGCTACTGACAGACACTGGCCGCGAAGCTGCATTGCGATTGATGATGGAGAGTTCAGAATCCGCTTTGTGCGGGCTCATCAGTCTATCGATGCGATGCATTTCATCCATCACAGCATCAATTGCGGCATTGCCCGCGATCTGATTATCACTCCAGAGTTCGACGCTGATCGCGGTGCCCATGATGCTTTCTTCACGTTTTATCCAGCCACAACTTTCCGCAAGCTTTAACGCGTTGTTGTGGTCAATGTTGTGGTCTATATTGCAGGAAATATTTTCGCGGGAAAGCTCAAGCATGGAGATGGTTTCGCTGAAAAAGTAGTGGGCGGATTTACTGCAAATGCCTCAGCATATTTATGCTACTGATGTGAAGTATTAGGCTTAGGCCGGAGTGTTCCACAAAAAAAATCGTGCGACAAGCAAAGTGCCCGCAGAGTTACAAACAATTACAAAAGAATGTCAAGTGATTTGCATCAAGAATTTGTCAATTAAATCAAATAAATTAAGCTTCGTTCAATTGAATAAATTCCAATGTTTTTTTGCCGCATTCTCGCCGCATCAGTGACATATTAGGCAATACAGTCGACAAGCTGCTTCGATATTGTGTACCATCTGCACACTTAGGAGAATGTATGACTTTGCAGGCATATCAGCTAACTTGCACACGTGGTGAACGGCAGCTATTTAATAATATTAATTTTGCACTAAATTCAGGCGATGCCATGCGTGTCGTTGGCGCAAACGGAAGTGGCAAAACTAGTTTGCTACGTTTGTTATGTGGCCTTTCATCGCCAGCCGAAGGTGAAGTACGTTGGAATGGTAAAAACATTACTAAAACGAGAGAAGAATTTGCTAGTCAGCTGATTTATCTCGGTCATGCCAACGGTGTGAAAGATGATCTGATCGCATGGGAAAACCTCGTCATCGCGTCGGCTTTATCTGGTCACCCTATCACGCGTGATGACGCTTACACAGCACTGGATAATCTTGGATTACATGAGGCAGCCGATTTGCCAACGCGGGCACTATCGCAAGGGCAGCGCAAACGCGTCGCATTGGCGCGCTTGCAATTTGGTAGTCACGCGCCGCTGTGGATATTGGATGAGCCGTTCACGGCATTGGATCAAAAAACTGTGATTAATTTATGTGCGGCTTTAAACCAACATTTACAGCTAGGCGGCATGTTGATTTACACAACGCATCAAGAAATTGAGTTGAACCCTCGCCAGATGTTGACACTTGATTTGAGTCTCAATACGAATAATACGGATGTAGATGTAGATCAAGGCGCAGCATGTTGAAAGCTCTACACTGCATCATCAAACGTGATCTGTTGCTGGCGTTTCGACGTCGCTCTGATGTACTGACAACACTGTTCTTTTTTATCATCGTCGTGACTTTGTTCCCATTAGGTGTCGGGCCGGAAGTTGGGGTGCTGCGCACGATGGCGCCAGGTATACTTTGGGTCGCAGCTTTGCTGGCGTCGATGTTGGCCCTGGGACGATTGTTTGCACTCGACTATGCAGACGGCACGCTGGAACAAATGCTACTGTCACCTGAACCACTCACGCTAATCGTGATTGGAAAAGTCATCGCACATTGGTTGGTGGCCGGTCTTCCTTTAGTGTTGCTGGCGCCGCTACTTGCGGTGCAATTTGATTTGCCCGGAGATTCTGTGTTGGTCTTGTTTTATAGCTTGCTGATTGGGACCCCGGTATTGAGTTTGATCGGTGCGATCGGTGCAGCCTTAACACTGGGTGTGCGCGGTGGTGGCGTCTTGGTTTCATTGTTGGTGTTGCCGCTGTATATCCCGGTCTTGATCTTTGGCGCTGGTGCAGTTGGTGCCGAGGCGAGCGGGCTTGGCAGTGCCGCGCATTTGTTGTTATTGGGCGGCGTGCTTGCCGCTGCTGCAGCCCTGGCGCCATGGGCAACAGCGGCTGCATTACGTATTTCAATTGAGTAAAGTAGAGTGTTTTCCTGGTTGGTGCGGGAACGAGCAAAAAATCGACTTTGAAAGCATAATGCAGCCTAGCTTTTTGGCAGCCATTTTAATTAATTTTTGTTTAATATTCATTTAAGAATTTCTTAAGCATACAAAAATAGAATGGAAAAGCTTGCTGTTAAGTGCTGAAAAGCAATGGTTGTCATTTATATATTTCGAATTGATTAGTACAGAATTTTTTAATAATTTCATTTTTGGAAGTGTTACTCCCGATGTCTATCTCCAACAATGTTGGCTCTGCAAATCATGAATCGACTCGTGAATCAACGCGTATTCATTGGTTCAAATACGCATCACCGCAGATGTTTTTCCCAATTGCAGGAAAACTAATTCCCTGGTTCGCCACGATTGCCGTGATTCTGGGTGTGGTTGGTTTATATGTCGGCTTTTTTGTTGCGCCTACCGATCATCAGCAAGGTGATGCTTACCGGATTATTTTTTTGCACGTGCCTGCCGCATGGATGTCGATGTTTATCTATCTGGTGATGGCATTCTGGGCCGCGATTGGTCTTGCTTTCAATACCCGTTTGTCTTCGATGATGGCCAGTGCCCTCGCGCCAACCGGTGCTATTTTCACTTTTTTAGCTTTGTGGACTGGCGCATTATGGGGTAAGCCAACCTGGGGTGCGTGGTGGGTATGGGATGCACGCCTCACGTCCGAATTAATTTTATTGTTTTTGTATGTAGGCTTCATGGCCTTGCAAGCGTCGATCGATGAACCACGGCGCGCGGATAAGGCCGGTGCAGTATTAGCGCTGGTCGGCGTGGTGAATATCCCTATCATTTATTTTTCAGTGCAATGGTGGAACACCTTGCATCAGGGATCATCCATCAATATGAAAAGTGCGCCGACCATGGCCATGACCATGTTGCTGGGTATGTTGATCATGGCACTGGCGTTTTGGGCCTACACCATCGCCATTACTTTGATGCGCGTGCGCTGCATCGTATTGGAACGTGAGCGACATACGGATTGGGTTAAAGAGATTTTAGGGAGTAAGGCATGATCTGGCAAAGCTGGAATGATTTTTTTAAAATGGGTGGTTATGCACTCTACGTGTGGGGTTCGGTGATTGTGGTATTTATTTTTATGGCAGCCGAAGTTATTTCGCTGAGAGTTCGTAGCAATACTATCCGTGCACAGTTGTCCAACTTTCGTCGCACAGCCCAGACTTCAGTAACTGCATCAGCCAGCAAAGAAGGTCAAAAATGAAACCAAGATATAAACGGCTGATTTTAATCGGCATAGGCCTGGCTATTTTGGGTCTTGCTGCAGCGCTGGTGCTGTCGGCATTCCAAAAAAATCTGGTGTTTTTCTTTACTCCGACACAAATTTTGGCGGGCGAGGCACCGCATGGCCGTAGTTTTCGTATCGGTGGCATGGTTGAGGTCGGCAGCATCCAGCGCCAGCCAGATGGTGTGACCGTGAGTTTTATCGTCACTGATACCGCAAAAAAAATTCGCGTCAACTATCGCGGCATTTTGCCTGACCTGTTTAAAGAAGGTAAAGGTGTGGTAGCACAAGGCAAACTTGGTGGCGAAAATCTATTCGTTGCTGATGAAGTACTGGCAAAACATGATGAAAACTACATGCCGCCAGATGCCGCCTACGCACTCAAAAAAGCCAAGGAAGCCAACAAGACTATCGGCGCTACGGTCGTTACCGACGCCAATCAAACCAAGGTTACAAAATGATTCCAGAAATTGGTAATTTTTCGTTGATGCTGGCGCTATCTTTGGCGCTGATACAAGGCATACTGCCTATCGCTGGTGCGTTCCGTGGCAATGAGCGCTGGATGGCACTGGCACGGCCGGCAG
>JANYFV010000213.1 GCA_025359635.1 Undibacterium sp.
CCTTGCTGATGCCGGCCTTGCCGCCAAAGTTTTGATAGACCATGTCTTCAGTGGCCATGGTAGTTTGTGCCAATGCGGTATGGGACAGAATGGCGTACAGGGATGCTGCCAGAAGTGCTTTCAACAGTGCTTTCATCATGATTCCTTTTTAATTGTGATTGGTAACAGGGCTCAGAAGCCGGCCTGCAAAGAAAGATAGACGCCGCTTTGTTTGCCGTTATTCTGAGTTACTGGCGCGACGATGCTGCCCAGATTGGCGTAGGCCAGGGTGATTGAATAATTCTTGGTCGGGAACCACGCCACAAACGCATCGTAGTAGGCCGCTTCCTTATCGACTGACAGATTGCGCGGCTTATCGCGGTATTCCGCGCCAACCACCCAGTTCTTATTGATCAGGTAGGCCAGCGATCCTTCCAGCTCGGCCTTGTAGCTGTTATTCAGATCGCCGCCAAAACCGAGCAGACCCATCTGGTTCGCTTCGGTATTTCGGACCGTCACATTGGCCAACAGGCTTTGGTCTAAAAAAATCTTGGTGGCGGCCAGGTAATAATCGGTGCCGCTGGTATTTTTAGCGCCAAGTGCAGTCACGGGGCCATTGATCAATCCGGTAAGTCCGCGGTTGTCTTTGTGTTCGGCGCCGAAGGCAATTTGCGGCATCCAGCTGTCTTGGTCATATACCGCGTCACCGGCCAGTTTGATTTTTATGCCAACAATATTTTGTTCAATTTTGAGTCCGTTTAGTGGCCCCTTGTCGGATTTGAAATCTTGCCGTGCGATGGACAGTTCCACGCGGTCCATGATGCCGACTGCGGCGCCGTAGGTGTCGAGCCGAAAATCCTGGGTACTGAGTTGTGTGTAGTGCACGTTGGCACCGTAACTGTCACGTGTGCCGTAACCGGAGATCAGCGCCCACGGCGTAATGCCACCGCCAGCCGCGCCTTCGACGCTGCTGACACCACCGGTGGCCAGCAATTTGCCCATATCGGGCTTCATGGAGTCATCGTCAGCGTATGCCGGCGCCTGCGATAGCGCTGCCAGTGCTGTGAATAATGAGAGATATTTAATGTGATTTGGCTGCATGGGACACCCTGTATAAGTGATTAACGAAAAGTTCAAGTCCTGAATCTCGATACAACTGCATTGATATACGTGTCGTATGGCAATCTGGATTCAGGAATTTAACATTTTTTTGCTAATCACATTTTCAGGGTATCAAATCTGCTGCCAGGTCCCTTTAAACAGAACGGGTCCGGTCGGACCGTTCGAGTTGGGTGAGCCGTGCAAAGGTTCAAGTGATACGGCCAACATCGCGATATTCTGCGGCGTGGCATTGGCTGGCAACGGTAGCGAGATGCTGCCGTCTTTGGCCAGCAATCCCAGTGATTGCGGATTGCCGTGTTTTGGAATTGCCCACAACTGCAAAGTTTGATTCGCCGCGACGTTCTGAGTGGCCAGAATTTTGATGGTCAACGTGTGACGCTGCATATCTCCGACGACGGCGATGTTTGGTTGTGCGTGTTCATCGGTCAACATCGCCACTAAGGTAGGCGCTGCGCTAATTGCGCCAGGCTCTGGTTGACGAACCAGCAACAACACCAGTAGAGCTGCCGCCGCTGTACTCGAAACAAGGCCCACGGCGCGCCAGAAATTCAGGCTGTCGATGAGCGAGCGCCAGAGTGAACTGCGTACTGTCGAATTCAGCTGCAGCTGACGTGTAATGTTTTGCCACACCACTGCGCGCGGTTGCGATGGCGGGACAAATTCGGCAAAAGCGTTGAGCCGCTGCTGCCAGATCGAGACATCGTGATTAAGCGCAGCACTCGTCGCGAGCAGTGATTCAAAGCGGCGTCGCGCTGCACCTTTCAGGGTGCCCAGTACATAAGCCGCACTTAATTTGTCGCGCAGGGTTGGGTTGTTAAGAATATTCATACACCCTGTACCTCTGTAAGACACAGACGCAAACGCTCCAGTCCACGCCGGATCCAGGTTTTGACGGTGCCGATCGGCAGAGTCAACTGGGTGGCAATTTCGCCATGCGAGGCATCATGGTAATACGCCAGAACAATCGCCTGCTTTTGCATTCCTTCCAAGCGGGTAAAGCAGTGCGCCAATGCTGCGCCATCCTGTGACAGTTGCAGGGCCTGGCTGGGGGTTTGAGCGGCGCTTTCCATAGCTTCCAATACATCTTTATCAAATTCATTGGCGTCAAGTTCAACGCTGTCATCGCGACGACGCAACAAATCGAACGCCTTATTGCGCACAATCGTGGTCATCCAGGTCATGGGAGCAGCCAACTGTGGCTGATAGCTGGGAGCGTTGTTCCAGATACTGACATACGCTTCCTGCAATGCCTCTTCGGCCAGTTCCCGCTTAACTAATATACGCAGCAGAAAGCCAAACAGTTTCGGGGAAGTGGCGTTATATAGTTGGCTAAATGAATTCGTGTCTTTTTTTGCAACGCTGTTCAGCCAGGCTTTCAACTGATCAGGGTGATCGTTAGGAATGGTCATTTATTGTTCTGGTTAGGGCCTGCGAAACTGGTGCGCGGTTTAATCTTAATGAGGTGCATCACGAATTTCATCAGGAAATTCATCCGGCTCAGGAGAGGTACTGGTGATGACATAGCTTTCTTCTGCCCAGGCACCCAGGTCGATTTTTTTGCAGCGTTCAGAGCAAAACGGACGGAACCGATTGGTGCTGCTCCATTCGATTTTTTTATGGCAGTGCGGACATTCAACGATCATTTTGATTCAATAAGATAAGTTAATAAATTTAATAAATTTAATAAGTTTAAAAATTGCACAAAGTGAGTTCAAACGGAACTTCACTCTCAACGGCGCGCGGTTTTAGCGTACCGTCCTGTGCCATGAAACGTACCCACAACATGTATTTGTTGGCCGAAATTTCAGGAATCGCACCCATTGTTTCATCAATGCGCAGGCGTATCATCTGATAGATTTTGCCCTGCAGCATTTGCTGATAGCTGCCTGCCTGGGCCA
>JANYFV010000217.1 GCA_025359635.1 Undibacterium sp.
GCTCCGGCATCGATATTGACCAAGACTATGCTGGCATTTCCAGTATTTTTCTTAAAGCTAATCAAAGGCGAAAAGTAACCTTGCGTAGACAAGAGCGATGATATCTGTCGGCGCAATTTACGTAACACGCCTGGCGTTAAACTCTGCGCTTCAGCTGAAGCGGAGAGTTCTGGAACGTGCTGCCGGATTAATCCCGACCATTCCCCTTTGGCTAGACCAAGTTGAAATGAAGTGAGCTGGAGAGTGGTGTTAGTACCGACAAGCAGATCCTGGTCAGAGGCCTGCTGTGGCTCGACCTCATCCGGTTTAGACTGAACCGGATCAGCCTGACTGTTTGCAGCCTCGCTTGCGACTTGTGGTTCTGCAGCCAAACACACACCGAAAGCTAAAGACAAATTGACGCCCAATACCGCACAATAAAGACGTAAATGCTTCACTTGGTCGCCAGTCCTACCCGGTTTATACCTAATTTTTTCGCCTCAGAAATAACCTGAATCACTTCATCGTATTTAATTTCTTTGTCTGCTGACACTAGCACCGACAGCTCTGGTTTTGCCTCGTGGTACTCACGCAATTTTTGCATCAATTGAGTACGGTTTGCCGCACTTTCTTTCGATTCCTGTTTATTATTGCCATTGTTACCGGCTTTGCTATTGATACTAATCGTTGCCGATGCATCAGGACTAAGCGCAATCTCAATATAATCAGAAGGTGGTTGAGTCGACTGTCCGGCTGTCGGCAGATTAATTACGCTAGGATTGGTCATTGGTGCCGCCACCATAAAAATCACTAGCAAGACCAACATCACATCGATGTAAGGTACGACATTGATTTCGGCCTTAAATTTGCGTTTACGGTCGCCACGCAGATTACTCATGCTTTCTTTTTTCCTTAGCGCGATTGTCTTTGCAAGATATTCGAAAACTCTTCAATAAAAGTCTCAAAATGCATCGCCAATCGATCAATTTCATGCGTGTATCGGTTGTACGCCAGCACCGCCGGGATCGCGGCAAACAAGCCGATCGCGGTCGCAATCAGGGCTTCTGCAATACCGGGAGCAACCGCAGCCAAGGTCGCTTGCTGCACGTTTGCCAAGCCACGGAAGGCATTCATAATTCCCCAGACGGTGCCGAATAATCCGACATAAGGAGAAACCGATCCTACCGATGCCAGGAAGGACAAGTGATTCTCCAGTCCATCCATCTCACGTTGATATGCGGCACGCATGGCGCGGCGTGCGCCATCGAGCATGGCTCCAGCATCCAAGGTCGTTTTACTGGTTGCTTTGACTTTATGGTATTCACTCATGCCGGCTTCAAAAATACGTTCTAACGCACCGGTTTTATCGCGGCTGGCACGTCGGTTATTCGCCGCGACTTGATACAACTCGACTAAACTTCCGCCGGACCAAAAATTACGTTCAAATTCTTCGGTTTGCGCACGCGCTTTTTTGATGGCAAACATCTTGCTGAAAATATAGTTCCAGCTTGTTAGTGACACGCCTAACAACAATAATAGAACCAGTTGCACCAAAATCGAGGCATTGGCAATCAGGGTAATAAACGACAAGTCTTGGGTAACATTCATAGCGGATTTATCTTTTTACTTTTTTAACTAAGGGTAATCGTGTGTTCGTTTTGTTTTAATGAAATAGTCAGCTAACGTGGTGCGATCAGACCAAATATCTCTATAGGGATGGCGGTTGGACGCACGCTAAGCGCATCAACACATCCAACCTTAATCTTACCTGTGACCAGCAAGGTTTCGCCACACCATGCTTCTTGCACAAATTGTACCGAAGCTCGACCTAATCGTTCGACATTCACGGTCAATTTCAGTTCATCATCAAGTCTGGCGGGTGCATGATACTCGACCGCGGTCGCTTTGACGACAAACATGCATTGATGATCATCCTTCATTTTCTGTTGATTGACACCAGAAGCGCGCAGCCATTCGGTTCTGGCACGCTCAAAAAATTTCAAATAATTGGCATAAAAAACAATGCCGCCAGCATCGGTATCTTCATAATAAACCCGCACTGGCCAGGTAAATTCTTGCAGTATCATAAAATTAAACCGGGTTCCGTTTAATGATCATCGGGCCAAAACCTTGGCATGTTGGCATCATTTCTATGTAATTGATATTCACATGCGGTGGTAAGGTGGCGATCCAATAAGCTGATTCAGCGATATCCACCGCAGTCAAGGGATCGGTTCCTTCATATACTTTAGCCGCCGCCTCATCATTGCCACGAAAACGCACATTGGAGAACTCAGTCCCGCCGCATAAACCTGGTGCAATATTACTGGTACGCACTCCGGTACCAGCCAGATCGGCACGTAAATTTTTTGTAAACTGATCAACAAATGCCTTGGTCGCGCCATACACATTGCCACCAGGATATGCAGTTGAACCTGCGATAGAACCAATATTAATGATCATGCCCATATTACGTGCCACCATCGCCGGCAAGACCGCACGGGTTACGGTAACTAAGCCCTGACAATTGGTGGCGATCATAGTCTCCCACTCATCGAGCGAAGCTAAATGTGCAGGCTCAGTACCTAGTGCCAAGCCGGCATTGTTAATCAAGACATCGATTTGCTTCCAATCTGCTGGCAAACTGGCCAAAGCTTGCAAGATGGAGGCTTTATCAGTCACGTCCATGGTCACCGGAAATAGCGCGGTGCCTAGCTCTTTTTGCAAACTAGCCAATCGCTCAGTACGGCGTGCAGCAGCGATAACCTTATGGCCATGCTTGACAAACACACGTGCCATTTCCTCGCCAAAGCCTGAACTTGCCCCAGTTATTAAGACGATCATGGTAATTTTCCTTAAATGCTTGAATGAAAGAATAGCGACTAAGGCGCTATTTTAAAGGCTTTTCAAATCTACACCATATCAACAGAGAACTTGCTCAAATTCGCCGTATAACGTAAAATTTCGCCACCATTTCGTCTCACGTAACTGGCGAAAATGCTCAAATTTTAAGAATTTGCAGCACAAGATGGAGTTCCATCGTGAAGCGTGAGATTTGCAGAGTTTTAGTTTAACTCTAGCCGTACGCCTGGGTAGCCTGATCTGGTAAGAGCGATTGAGGCTGCCCGCATTTCATGTTACCACCTCATTTCAGAGTCATCACTTACGTTTTCAATAGGAATTCCCATGTTTGCAAAAAACCATACCCTTGCCAATATCGATCCAGAAATATTTGCTGTTATCCAAAAAGAAAATCATCGTCAAGAAGAACATATTGAGCTGATCGCTTCTGAGAACTATACCTCACCAGCGGTGATGGAAGCCCAAGGTTCGCAACTGACTAACAAATATGCCGAAGGTTATCCTGGCAAACGCTACTACGGTGGCTGCGAGCATGTCGACGTAGTCGAGCAACTCGCAATTGACCGCCTCAAGCAATTGTTTGGCGCTAATTTCGCTAACGTACAGCCAAATTCTGGCTCACAAGCTAATCAAGGTGTATTTTTTGCCCTGCTCAACCCGGGCGACACCATCATGGGAATGTCGCTGGCAGAAGGCGGCCATCTCACCCACGGTATGCCTCTGAATATGTCTGGCAAATGGTTTAACGTAGTCTCGTATGGCCTCAACGCGCAAGAAGACATCGATTACGATGCCATGGAAAAGTTAGCACGTGAAACCAAACCGAAACTCATCATCGCCGGCGCATCGGCTTTTGCGCTGCGCATTGATTTTGAACGTTTCTCAAAAATCGCCAAAGAAATCGGCGCTTACTTCATGGTCGATATGGCGCACTATGCCGGCTTGATCGCTGCGGGCGTGTATCCGAATCCAGTGCCGTTCGCCGATGTCGTCACATCGACAACTCACAAGAGCCTGCGTGGCCCACGCGGCGGGATTATTTTGTCTAACGATGAAGCGATCGCCAAGAAAATCAACTCAGCGATTTTCCCTGGCCTGCAAGGCGGCCCGTTGATGCATGTCATCGCCGGTAAAGCGGTAGCTTTCAAGGAAGCCCTTAGCCCGGAATTTAAGGCCTATCAGGAACAAGTCGTGAAGAACGCTGCAGCATTGGCCAATACACTGACTGAACGCGGACTGCGCATAGTTTCTGGCCGTACCGAATCACACGTGATGCTGGTCGATTTACGCCCTAAGGGTTTAACCGGCAAAGAAGCGGAAGCCATCCTTGGTTCTGCCCATATGACTTGCAACAAAAACGGCATTCCTAACGACCCGCAAAAACCGATGGTCACCAGCGGTATCCGATTAGGCAGCCCTGCATTCACGACACGTGGCTTTAAAGAAGCAGAAGCCATCAAGGTAGGTCATTTGATTGCCGATGTTCTCGATAATCCAAACGATGCAGCAACCATAGAACGCGTCAAAGTAGAAGTCAAAAAACTGACTTCAGCCTTCCCGGTCTACGCAGCGTAAAACACACAAACGCCACTCTGAATGAGTGGCGTTTTTTGTTACCCTGAAAATTTGGAAGTAATTCCATTTCTAAATCATTCGTGTCTAGGCGACGAGCCGAAGACAGTGCTATAGCACGGCGAGGCGAAGGTAACAACGACACGAATGATTTAAAAATGGAAGTAAGCCCATGAAATGCCCGTACTGCCATAACGAAGAAACCCAAGTCATCGATACCCGCGTACCAGAAGACGGCAACACCATCCGTCGCCGGCGCAAGTGCGCCAAGTGTGACAAGCGCTTCACGACCTACGAACGTATAGAACTGAGCATGCCAGTCATCGTCAAAAAGAACGGCAGCAGAACCGAATTTGAAACAGCAAAACTCCGCGCCAGCCTGATGCTGGCGCTACGCAAACGCCCGGTATCAGCCGAGGCAGTAGACAGCGCGATACAGCGCATAGAAGAAAAATTATTGGCCAGCGGCGAGCGTGAAGTAGTGTCGGGCCACTTGGGTGAACTAGTCATGCGCGAATTAAAACGTCTGGATAAAATTGCCTATATTCGCTTTGCTTCTGTGTATAAGAGCTTTGAGGATGTGTCTGAATTTGCTGAGGCCATTCAGGAAGTGAAGAAGACTTAAATACAAAAAATTTCAAACCCCTGAATCAAGCTTGATATTTTTTGCAAGCAAGCACATAACAGGCATAATGCCTTATTTACTCTACTCAGTATGTCGCGCAGACGCGACTTATTTTTGAGCATGCCTGATTCACTGACATCGCATTTGAAAAAGCGCTTGAAAAATAAAAGACTTTTCAATAATCTCTTTTGCCAACTAGTAGTTTTGGTTGGCGTCGCTGTTACGCATGCACTTCTGTTTCACTTTTTTACGCAAAAACACGGATCACATCGGCATCATCACGCGGATGCAAATGTCTCCAGAAAAATCATGCAGATCAGTTTGTTTGCTGACAGCCAATTGACACAGAAGATTGCTGATCCGATTACGCCTGAACCCGCACCTTTAATACCACCAGCGGAGCCAACTCCACCACCTGATCTTGAGCCAGAAAAATCTGATTCGCTTCTTGGTCAGGAAGCGCCTGAGCAAACTGGGTTTATCGCGACCGACAAATTAACTGAAAAACCTCTGGTACAAATAGACATTAATCCAGACATCGCCATGCGTTTGGCAACCAATGTAAATCGGGTAGCGATCCTGCGCTTACGGATTGATGAGCTTGGTGAGATCGACCAAGTGTTTTTCGAGCAGGGTGATTTTTCTGAGTTGGAAATTGAACTCTTGATCACTGCTTGCAAGTCGATGAAATTTACTCCAGGTAAGCTTGGCAAAACACCAGTGAAAAGCGAAATGCGCATAGAAATGACGATAGAAGCGCTAAATTTAAGTCTGCCCTTGCGTTAGTTTATTTGATCTAATTACGTATCTGTTGGATTAGTTCCTCACCCTTAAAACGTGAAAATCCCTATCAAATCTCAACTTGTTTCACCGTATTTCTACGAACCTTCTTAAACATAAAAAAACACCCAACTGGCAATTTAAGCCATTTGGGTGTTTTCACATCTTCGTCTATCGCTGAGAACTTTGTCTCATTATGGAGCGCGATCTATTATTTACTGAGGTATCAATTCACGCCAGATGACACGTTTTGCCTTGTAGCCTTGTGCTTTCAAAGATTCGCTAGACAATATCTCTGGCGTAGGGTTAGACGCTGTCACTACAGAAACAACCCGCTTGCCATCGGTTGTATATAAAATATTCATACCAACAACAGGAGCGTCAGTAGGGATAGAAACTGGTAAATTGCCAGCCGCACCTTTGCCATTGTCACCATAGCGATAATCAAAATAATTGAACCATCCCGTACCACCTGGTGCACATATTTCATTTGACGGCACTGTCGTAGGGACAAACAGCGTACCTGAATCCAATCTTGGGTTCACATTAACGCGCTCGCCTAAAGCTGTCGTGCCAACAATGAAATCAATAAACCATCCACGCCCTACGTTGAAATCGACTGGATTGAGCGCCTCTACAGTACGACCGCTGCCCGATGCGACGAGTTTTTGCTGAACCAACTTACTACGCGGGTTATCAAAATTCGTCGTTTCATCATCCTTGATCGCATAAATAGTCTGTATCTGTTTGTCGACCAAATCTGATAATTCCAGATACTTACCGGTACCCACATAGACAATTCTATCGCCATTAATCGCGGCTAAAATAGGCTCAGTTGTGATCGGTTGCGTCGTACCGTCTGGCGCTGGCGCTTTCAAAGTAGCAAATTTCGTTACCGTCCCGGCATTAATATCAAAACGCCAGACATCACCATTCAAATCGCCACCATAGGTAAACCCAGCAGTATTGTCTTGCTGTGGACGATCTGCCCATGTAGCTATTCGTGCCAAACCACTAGGATGGCCACCAACAGGTACGGTAGTAGCATCACCAGATTTATCACTAATTTTTGAAATCGCTGCACCAGTATAAGCATTGCGCACAAAGAGTACTCCTTCACCACTACCTGGTAAGGTATTGTTATAACCAGAGGTGAGCAAAACGACCCAGGTGCCAGAACTATTCTTGGTAATGACCGCTTGACCGAAACTATAGCCAATATCATTATCACCACCAGTCGTCGAATCGATTTCCCATAATAATTTTGGTGCGGTCGTGTCAGTAATATCCAGTGCATAAAACTCGCGGCCGCCACCATTTAAGCCGCCAACCAAAATAGTATGCCAGGCACCGCCAGAATACACGTCCGACACAATAGGTGCCCCGTTAACATAATTAGTATGATTGCTGCCGTAATTTTTATCTGCAAGTTTCCATAAGTTAGGTATCACGGCCTTTGGGATGAAAGCCCAACGCTCCGTCCCATCATCTGCATTGTAGGCATGCAGCATGCCATCGTTACCACCGATGTACACCGTTTTGTCGCGGCCTGCCTTCGCCGTGACGAAGGCAGTGTAGCCAGCATCCGTGTAAGCAAAAGTTGGTTTGCCAATAAAGGCTGGTTGTGACTCGGTGAAGTCACCAGTTACTGCGCCACGCTCTCTGAACAGGCGATTGTTCGCAGTATTCGAGCTTCTGTCCTCATATTGACTTTGCCCACGCAAGAACTTAACCATATTGTCGGCAGTAACCAAAGGCTGCTGCAAACCGATATCCAATGTCGAGTACTGACTTAACAACTTAGGATTGAATGTACCCAGTTGTGTCCCTGTGGCAAACTCAACTAAAGTGCCTCCGGCATCTGCGACAAGAATACGGCGTGAGTCAGAACTTCCGCCCACTTTGCTGGCCATGGTGCCACTGCAGGAAGCAGCCACTTCATAAAATGTTTTGTCTACTCTAGTACAAATATGTTTAACCGGGCTAGTCGACGTATCAGTAGATAGCGTTTCATCCGCCAAACATGGAACTGAGACCACATCTTCCACACACCAGCTCGCCGTAGGGCTTACCACACCAGTGGCTGGATCGATCAGGCGTTTCTCAAGATTACCTTCCCATTTCACTGTAGTATAGCTGGCGACAAATGCCGAGTTATCCCCCGACACCGGGTTCAAAGTACTAGTCGCTGCTGCAGCACCTGCCCCCAATTTTGCTTTAATGGCAGCCAAGGCTTTATTCAAACCTGACGACAAGTCATTAGGATTTTTGGCGCTAAAATAAGTGCCGCCGCCATTCACCGCAGCGTGCCATAAATCATCCACAGCTGTCTCAGTATCTGCTTTGGGTACCGGCCAATCCACGACAGGGGAAGCACGACTTACTAATCGCGCATAATCACCTGTCGTAGCAGTTTTATAGTTGCTCTGATATTCCAAGCGCCCATCTACCCCCAAACCCAAGGTAAAAGTGGTCATATGTTGTGCTTTATTTTTATCCGTATCCGAGGTGAACACATTATTAGTGCAGACATCACCACTGGTGCCGCCTGTCCACAAGGCTCCGTTACAATTACCTAGAGCGTCAGTTCGCAAATCAGTTTCATAATAGTATTTGGCCACGTCAGCCAGAGAATTACTGGAAGCAGTAGCGCCTTCATTCTGAGGGTACAGTGTAGTACCACCATCTACATCGCCAATCTGAGCACCAGTTAAACCCGTAATATCGCTGTCAGCATCAGTGTTCCAATAACCATCTGTCGTCATCAAAGTAAAGTTCTGCTGGCAG
>JANYFV010000253.1 GCA_025359635.1 Undibacterium sp.
GCTGGACAGTTTTTAAGTCGCAGTTTTGTGGTTTTGCTGCGCAAAAGTATTCCACAAAACCGCAACTTAAAAACTGCCGCTGAACTCGGCGTTAGGTAAATATATTAATGGACGCTATCTTAAATACGCAAAGTGAAAACTGCGCACTCTCCATGAGAGAAATTGAAATATTTTCAGATGGTTCCGGTGGGGTTTGTGAGCTTGAGGTTTTGTCTTCACCATTTTCTGGGGCTATAACGTTTTTCTTTGACTACCCATATTTAAATGAGTTTGTTAAAGCATTAGAAAGCATTCAGGAAAATTTAGTTGGTGAAGCAAAGCTTGGGCAACAATATGAAGACCCTTATATATCTTTTCATGGTAATGGCTTGGGGCATGTATTAGTAAGCGGTCTACTATGTATTTATGGCGAACATACTCAAAAACTTGAGTTTTCATTTAAAACTGATCAAACGGCATTAAAACAATTTATCACTGGTTTACATAAAGCTTCTAACTTAGAAAAAGCTACCTAACAAGTCGTTGCAGCACAGTCGCTGCGCTCCTTGGACAGTTTTTAAGTCGCAGTTTTATGGTTTTGCTGCGCAAAAGTATTCCATAAAACCACAACTTAAAAACTGCCGCTGAACTCGGCGTTAAACATCTTCACGTATGGCGAAATTTAAACATCATTCAGCGTTCGCGAAAGTAAAACAGATTCAAGGATTTCGTTTTCCTCACGCGTGTTTTTGCTGTAGAAAATCGTTCAAATTCCCAGTACAAATTGCTGCACGAATTTGTCCACACTGTCGTGAGCCGATGACTCGTCTGTGCCGTAAATTTGCTGCTCCAAAATCGAACGATAAACAGCAGTGGGAAAAGGTTCGTTTTCTAGCGGAGCACGGATTTCTCTTCTATCCAGTTCGGGCAATGATTGAGCCTGGTGTATTCATGCGTGTGACTTATCCTAAGACTCTTTCCGAGGCAAAAACATTTGTCGAGAAATATAAATCACAGGCGCCACAATGATGTTTAACAATACATTCGAGGGTGAAGACGTTATGCCGCTTTGTTTCCAAATTCGCTGCGTTTCGCGGCTCACCTCAATTTTGCGTTAGGCGAAGATGAAATTACGCTATTGGCGAGTCGGCCTGCTGGGTATCTCGCTGACCCTTTGGACGGTTCTGCTCGGTGGAATCGTTGTGAATAAATTCTGGGTGCCATCCTTTGCAACAGTGGGCCACCTTGAACGTGGGTGTTACCTTACCGATGCCTTGTGGTTTTATGTTCAGTGCAACGGCTTTGCCTTTTCTGAGATGGCGGGTGCAGTTCTTACGTTTCCGTACTTGGTTTGGATTAGTCCTGTCGTAATTCTGTCGGTGCCATTATTTGTCATTCCACTTTGGTTCTTTTTGCTATTTCCGGGTTGGTATGCTTGGTCACGAATTCGCCGCTCCTAACTCGGCAGTCCATTGTCCGCACTGAGGTAGGCCGGTTCGTCGCCAGTGGAGGAGGTAATTGAATCTATCCACCCTGTCTTCGGTGTCAGCCAAGCTGATGCAAAGCAGATTTTTTTGCGGTGTCATACCTGGAGCAGTAAAGTTCAGACGGCGGAAGCTCTTCACGAGCAATTGAGCACAATTTTTGCGAAGGAAAACAATCATAGTGACCACGATCAATAAAGTGACGCGTAAGCGCGTTTGGGGAGTTTGGCTGCTGGCGGCCGTGGGATGCTTGGCCGCTAAAGCGCAGGCCATGGATGTGCCGGTCGGCTGGGATCTCACGTTTGCCGCGCAGCGGGCAGAAGCTCCGCCGATCCGGCGCGGCTGGAACGACACCTTCAATCTATACGAAACTATCGACAAACGCGGCTGGCAGATGCGCTACTTCCTGCAGCAGGTGCCGCTCACTCGGCTGGATGAAGCGGTATTCGTGCAACACGACATCGGCAAACGCTATGGCCTGTTCATCGAAGGCGAGCACGCATGGCTGCTGCGCGACCGCGACTACTCATCCGTTGCTATACGTGCAGTGGAAGCCAGCGTGGCGCGCAAGATCATCCGCCAATATGCGCGCCGTGATGGTCCGACGCGCAATGCTTCGTTCCAAATAACAGAAAGTATCGCCAGCTCAGCAGGGGTGGCGCATGCCGTGGTCAGCGTCTATGACAACGGCAAGGGGAAGCAGTATTGGTTGTCAGGTGCTGATTTTTACGAGATACATACTGAGCTGCTGGCGCCAGTCAAACTGTTTTTATGCGGTGGCCATTGCCGCACGACCACGACTGTGCCACTGTGGGCCACCAACCTGGAAAAGGAATTACTGGCGCTACCCGCCGTTGGCGAACCTATGGTCACCTCTGCGTTGGAGCAGAAGGAGACACTGCAGCAGGCCAACGAATTGCTGGCGAAAGGCGGCAGCAAAGAAGCCATGTGCCAAGCGGCAAACCAGCTGCTGGATTTGCGGTCGCCCAAGGGCAACGGGCGTGTGCGCGATTTTAACAATCCGGACGAGGACATCAGCGCAGCAATGGTGGCGTTGATGGGACGGGTGGATACGCGCTGCACATACAAGACTGGCGCACCGCTGCTAGAAATTCTGGTGCGGCGTAGCCCTGTTGTAGTGATCGAAGCCGCACTGAAGGCCGGGTTCCCCGTCAACGAGAAGGAATACCACACGCCGCTCGACGTGGCGATTTTCGAGAACCGCCTGGATGTCCAGCAGATGCTGGAACGCGCCGGCGGTGTGCGCTACACGACGCTGGGAAAATAATGAAAGGATCATGGCGGGGCGAGTTATGATTGGCGGATTCAAATTTGGAACGACTAGTAATAGTAAAATGGGACACGATTTTCTTTGCCGATGTTACTTTAACTTGCCGCTCGACACTGACGCTTCGCGTCGGTCAGCTAAACGTTAGCTTTCATGATTAATTTTTTCATTAGGCTTTTCGGTCATAAAGAGCGCGATATCCCAATTCGTGACGTTTCTTCTTTGGTATCTCCACTTACAACACCGGCTGTTCAATTGTTTAAGGACCGTATAGCCTCTTTTTCTCATTTTGGTGGCTCGCCAGATTTACCTTGGAACATCGAATGGCCCGAAAAAGATGGAGTAAAACTTGGGTTCTTGGCGCGTCTTTCACTAGAAGAAATCCAGAATAAACTTATCATTGATTGGTTGCCAAAATCAGGCGCATTATTGTTTTTCTATGATATGGAAAATCAACCATGGGGGTTTGATCCGAATGATCGTGGAAGTTGGGCTGTGCTGTTGGTACCTGATCTTCCAGCCCCAATTGAGCAATTTAGTGATGAACAAAACGGGAATGATTCTCCGTTCGCCCATCAAAATGTGTCATTTCGCAGAATAGATGTTCTGCCATCATGGGAGCGCGACGCTATAAGATCGTTACAGCTTTCCGAGAAGGAATCCGATGAGTACTTCAAACTTTCTGACATGCCTTTTAGTGAGATGCCCAAGCATCAAATTGCTGGATTTCCCGCAACAGTGCAAGGAGATGGGATGGAACTCGAAAGTCAATTGGCGAGCAATGGTATTTATTGTGGGAATCCTGAGGGATACAAAGATCCCCGTGTACCATCATTAACTGAAAGTGCGAAGAATTGGCGCCTTCTACTACAAATCGATACAGACGATAGTCTTGACGTGATGTGGGGAGATTGCGGCACCATCTACTTTTGGGTTGAGGAGAATGAGGCGA
>JANYFV010000285.1 GCA_025359635.1 Undibacterium sp.
CCGGATCAAGTCCCATAAGCGCTAACTTAAAATATCTAATAGTTTATGGGTTTGACGGACGCGTTTGCGTGGCGGCTCTGCAAGGCGGTGCGCAATACCAGCCCAATCAGCAAGCGCGTTTTTAAGCGATAAAATCGGCAATACCGCGCGAGATAACAATTCAAACATGAGTTCTGTCTCTCGCCACAAGCAGCGGCTGCGAATTTTCCTTATGCAATACGTATCCCCAGGGGGAAAATCGCTCGGCTATCACGAGCAATGCATCTATCAAGAATGCGACCAGTAGTTTGCCCTGCAACCACGCTCGCGCCGCCGAGTCATCATGCTTCTTTAGATGACCAAGCTGTACTAGCGACTTCAAACGCTTAAATACCAACTCAATTTGCCAACGTCCTCGATACAACTCCATGACGATGTTCGCTGCATAAGTCTCCGGTAGCGTCGTAAAAACAAAGACATAACTTGCCGCCTCCAAAGTTTCCTCCTTCAATTGCGTCTGGTTGCGCATGCTCTCACGCCTCACCCGAATCTGCGCTTTCTTTGTTGCGATCTCGTCCTTCTTTATTGCGCACAAACGCCCCTTAATCCATTGCTTTCCGTGCTTGATTTGTACGAGCCATTGTGCGCATTGCCCCACGCGTAAATGACGCAAATACGACAGTACTTGCACCCGATTACCTTGTTGATCAAAGAGTGGCAGTGATACCAAATTGGCTCGAATGATGACATCACCCTTACCCTCTGCGACATGGGCTATTCCGCGCGCATTGGCATAACATCGGTCAGCAATAAAAATATCTCCTTCATTGACAGAAAATCGCCGGAGCGTTTCCCCTTCCTTTGGTGTTGTCAATATCACCTCCTGACAATTTAGCGCTGGCAATCCAACTGAATAGTGCAACCGCCATTGAGAGCCTGTCACGCCAGGCTCCCTGACTATGGTGCCATCTACCAGTCGAATTCTTCGATCGGCCCACAGGCCGCAATTTGTGCTCTCAGGCAGCCATTTCTGACGTAGCGCAACCGACATCCATTCAAACCATGCCTCACACCCTTTGAGTCTTTTAAGTATCGCCACATCGCTTAACTTGGCCAGGCCGCCTTGCTCTGCCATGACTGCCGTCTCGCGCAATCCAAAACCTTGCGCCAAATGAATAAACATGACGCGCAATAAGATCGACGCGCTCGGTATTTGGCGTCCGCGTCGAAATGCCTTTAATTCACGCGCCTTTTGCTCCCAGTGTTCTGGCAACAAACTTTCGACCACGCCCCAATCTTGTGTCAGCGCCTCGCTTTCAATTCCTATACTCTCTTGATATGTCATTCAACACCTCCCCGGTATTGTTGGTTCAAGACAGTATGCGTTAAATTCCTTTAATTTTCAATTTTTAAGTTAGCGCTTATGGGATCAAGTCCGGCATGACGGTTAATGAAGGTTTTCTCACTATAAAAATGGTCGCTTCATAGAGGCTGAACAATCACAACTCTTTAGTTATAATATAGCAATCAATCTTTCAAAAATGCAAGCCGAACCCCCTTACCAAAGCTTGGTCAGCAGCCATCAAACAAAACTTTGACTTGGCTCAACACATCACAGTCCCGCATGATTACCCTGTAAACGAAGTGAGACTTCAACAGGTGACGATCATGGCAAAAAGGGAGAAATAAAATGGCAACTCAATTAAAGAATTTTGCAACAGCAGTCATTGCTGTAGTCGAACCAGATACCACTGCGCTTATGGTAACGGCCTGATCGCCTATGTGAGTGAAATTGTGGCACGTACCGAAGAGTATTTTTGCCCGATCAAACACGCCAGAAAAGTGTTGGCAAGTCATTCACGCTACGCCAAGTTTCTAGCTTACGGCGACGCAGATGAATACGAAGTAAAGTTAGAAAAATTCAGGGTAGCAATGGATGAAAAGACGTCACCAAAAAAAGAGTAAATCCTACGCTTGAATCAATTTTAACGGCACAGACTTCAGCTCATCCCCGCTATTTTCTAATTCAAACCACAAATCGCGCAGTTCAATACATTTGCCGTTGACCCGCCATGCCGGTCGGCGGATACTTTCTGTTCATCAGCGGCGTTGCCCTGAGACAATTGGTTACTTCCACTTTACTTAAACACAAGTGAGTCATTCATGAAGAAAAAAACGATGTTGCGCGCCCTATTGAGCGCCCTGGCTTTTAGTGCGGTGTATAGCTCGACATGCGCACCCGCGTATGCGGCAGAACAAACTTGGGTAACCAAGAGTAATGGCAACGCCAAATTGCTCTTACAATTGATGGGCAAATATTCACCCGAAGGTGCTGGCCGATTGGGTGTGGATGGCTTAGATGAGCAGATCACCGATTTCTCTCGCGATTTGTTTGATATCAAGACCAAAGAAACCCGTGCAGTAGTCGCCGAATTGCAAAAACGCTTGAAATCGGAAACCGATTCAAAGATCAAACAAGATCTGCACATACTGATAAGTAGCGCTGAAGATAGCATGCATTCGGAAGCACTGGATCGTAAATACTTTATGCCGTTTATCGATGTCACTGGCCTGATGTTTGGAGTAATGAAGCAAACACTAGATCCGCGCATCCCTAAAGAACGGCAAAATACCTTGCTGGTGCGCATGGAAAAATATGCGGGTCTCGCCAAGGGTTTTCGTCCAATCACAGACCTGGCGAAAGAACGTTTTCAAGAGCGCTTGAAAGCGGATCCCAAATTAATGGGGCCATTTAAAGACGAAGTGGAACAAGCCCTCAACAACGCGCCGACCATGATCGCCGGCATGAAAGAGATGCTGGCAAAGAGCGAGCTAAAAGGGTGGGAAAAACCCTTTTCAGTAATAGAGCAGCAATTAACCGCTTATAACGCAAGCATCAAGACCGATATCTTGCCACGTGCCCGCACCGATCACCTGCTGCCTGCTGAGGTCTATGCGGATAATTTGCGTCAATTTGGTGTCGATATCAAGCCAGAAGAATTAATTTCCAAAGCCCTGACTTCATTCGCCGAGATCCGTAACCAAATGACCATTACCGCCGGCATCTTAGCGAAAGAAAACAAGTTGCCAGATGCTGATTATCGTTCGGTGATGCGTGAGCTAAAGTTAAAACAGATAGCGAAAGAAAAAGTAATGCCTTTGTATGAGGCACGTCTGGCTCAGATCGAAGACACCATTCGTAAAGAGCACATAGTCTCGTTACCAGATCGCAAAGCCAAAATCCGTATGGCAAGTGATGGAGAAAATGCCCAGCAACCAGCGCCACACATGAACCCACCGCGTTTGATTGGCAACACCGGAGAATATGGCGAGTTTGTACTAACATCAGCCATGCCGCCTGACGCCAGCGGTAAAGTTTTGCGTTTTGATGACTTTACCCACGAGGCAGCTACATGGACTTTAACTGCACACGAAGCGCGCCCTGGTCACGAATTACAATTTGCAAAAATGATAGAAGCAGGCGTCTCAACCGCGCGTGGTGTGTTTGCATTTAATAGCGTTAACGTTGAAGGTTGGGCGCTGTATGCCGAAGCTGAAATGCAAGCCTATGAACCAACAGATGGCCAGCTATTCGCCTTGCAACATCGTATGATGCGCGCTGCCCGTGCCTTCCTCGATCCTATGGTGAACTTAGGGCAAATCACACCAGAAGCGGTCAAGTCTTTCCTGATGGATGAAGTCGGATTATCCGAAGGAATGGCAACGCAAGAAATGCAACGTTACACTTTCCGCGCACCAGGCCAGGCAACATCCTACTTCTACGGTTATCAACAAATAATGGAAATCCGCGAAGCGGCTGAAGTAGCATTACGCAAAAAATTTGACCGTTTGGCATTCAATGATTTTGTACTGGCGCAAGGTTTGGTACCCGCGAAATTATTGCGCGAAGCGGTGATGAAAGAATTTGTACCTGCGCATTTGAAGTAATTTGATTTGAACTCGTCCATGCGGCACTGACGTGCGCCGCATGGAATTCTTAAATAAATTTTCGGGCATCGCGTCTCTTCATTTGAAAAACCTGGGTCAAATGAAGTGACACTCAGCGCTCAAGCTTAAGGCAATTTACTCAAGTCCACCTCAGGCTTCAGCCCTTTCACTGTACGGATAAAATACTGATCCGGCGCCACACCATCAACAAAGCCGCCATTGCGCAAGAAAAATTCTGTGCCCGACAAGCCGCCAGAAAAATCGACCCTTTGTTTGGCGTAGCCAGTTGCATCGGTATCGAAATAAGCCTTACTCATTTCTGCCCAGATACCTTGATTGCTCACCGTCCATTGCTGACCAAACAATCCCACCCGACTTTGATAGCCATTCTCCGGCTCGAAATTCTCAACGAAGGAATAAAAATCGCTCAGCCATTTATTTGTATCCGGGCGCAGCCATTCCGCAATAAAGTACCAACGCGCATCTTCCGGGGCATAAAACCAAGATGAATATGCAGTCGAGCCCAATCCATTTGGATGCACACGGGTTATGAATTTATAGGTAGTACCAGCCTTCCATGGGTAGATTAAATACGATTGTCCACCGGTACCTTCACCACCAAATCCGCCAGCCGTCACTTTGACGCCCTTACGAATTAAGGTCGTCGCAGCACCGCTGTCAGCATCCCAAATCGAAAATAACACCCGACGTTCTTTCGCGCTATTAACTTGTATGCCGAAATAGCCCTCACCAGTGCCATTTGCCATAAAATATGAACCCACAGGATCTCTGCCGACAGGTACCGTCAATTCGCTATACACGTATTCGGTATTCGCGGGAGTGGCGAACGACAAATGCACAGAAGCGCCGCGCCGCGACCAATAATAATTGGCCGCATCATTTGCATAGACCAAACCGGTAGCGGCGGATCCGCTCAGATCAAAAGCAGTAATCTGACCAAACTCGGGATTGGTCTTA
>JANYFV010000327.1 GCA_025359635.1 Undibacterium sp.
CCGCCTACGCGGGAATGATGTAAATCGATAGCCTGAACTTGACAACTTGTCAGAACATTATTTGATCGAAAAACTCATGCAACATTCTTCAGCTTATGTATTGATTTTAGAAGACGATGCCGATGTCGCGTGTGCGGCCGAGCTGTTGTTGCGGCGGCGTTATGAACGCGTGAGTGTTTTAAATAATCCAGTTGGACTCGATGCGATGTTGGCGGAGGCTTTGCCTGATCTGGTCTTGCTGGATTTTAATTTTGCACCGGGGCGCATCGATGGCGCCGAAGGCTTGGCGGTGATAGATCGCCTACGTCAATTGCCGAGACCGCCAGCGATTATTGCGATGACAGCATATGCCGATGTACCGTTGGCGGTAGATGCACTGAAGCGCGGTGCGACTGATTTTATTACCAAGCCATGGGATAACGCGCGCCTGGTTGCGGCGATCGATCAGGCGCTGGCGCAGCGTACGCCGCAGCTTGCGAGCGCGTCGCAAAGTATGTCGGCCGCTTTGATGGGTGATTCGAATGCGATGCAGGCGGTCAAATCCATGATTGCCAGCGTTGCACCAACTGAGGCTAACGTGATGATCCTTGGTGAAAACGGGGTCGGTAAAGAGCTCGTCGCTAGAGCGATCCATGAAGGCTCACACCGCGCCGCTCACACCATGCTGGCAGTCGATATGGGTGCCTTGCCAGAATCGACTTTTGAGAGTGAATTATTTGGTCACCGCAAGGGTTCTTTTACTGATGCGCGCAGTGATCGGGCCGGGCGGTTTCAGGCGGCCAAGAGTGGCTCTTTGTTCTTGGACGAGATCGGGAATATGCCGCTGGGTGCGCAGGCGAAATTGCTGACGGCATTGGAGCGACGCCAGGTCACGCCATTAGGCGCGGATCGCCCCGAGGCTATCGATGTGCGCATCATCAGTGCCACCAATTTGCATGAAGCGAGTTTATTTAATCCGGCGGTGTTTCGGTCCGATTTATTGTTTCGATTAAATACCATCGTGATCCGCGTACCACCATTGCGCGAGCGGCGCGAAGATATTCCAGTATTATTGGCGCATTATTTACAGCTATATCAACAGCAATATCACAAACCTGCTTTAGCCTTGGCACCAGGTGTGTTGGCAAGTTTGTGCGAGGCGCATTGGCCAGGCAATGTACGCGCCTTGCGCCATGCTTGCGAGCGTGCGGTGATACTCACGACTGCTACTGAATATTGCTTGAATGATTTTGGCTTGGAGATGCAATCGGAAGTGAGTAATGCCACCACGCATGCAGAGCTATCTGACGGAAAAGATCAAGACAGTTTTAAACTTGATGCACTGGAACGCGAAACCATCGTCGCAGCGATGGCGAAAGTCGACGGTAATATAAGTCATGCGGCGAAACTCCTGGGCGTGAGTCGCGCAGCACTCTACAGAAAACTCGAACGTTATGGAATTTAATTCACAGCCATCCGTCCGCATAACTATCGCCAAAATCTGCACAGCCATCGTCGTGCTGTGTGTGTTGAGCGGCACTGCCGTGCTAGCCTTTTCGTCAATCCGTTTAGTTGTGCTATGTGCGATGGCAGCTGTATTTCCCGTTATTATGATCTGGCGTGCTCTTGCGGTTTTGCTCAAACGTGGCAAAGTGCAGCAAGAAGAAATTTCTGTTGGCATCCCGCGTGATCCGAATGGCTTGGCGCATCATGTGTTGCGACTCGAAGCGCAATTGGAGCATGCACCGATTGCCTTGTTTAGTATCGATGATAGAAGAGATTCCGCTGTGGTTGTGGCACTCAACACCAACGCCCGTCGTTTGCTGGCTCCAGGCCGGGCGAGTAATATTGCTGATTTGCATCAGCAATTAATGCGGCAAAATAGCGGTCAGCGCAGCATGCTGAGTTTTGAAACTGAGCAAGGCCTGGAGCGGGCTTTGGTGGCGGTGAGTGCAATGACACTGCAAGGCGAACCGCAAAGACTGGTGGCTTTGATGCCAGTAGAAAATGAGCTGGAGGCCGAGGCATTACATGCCTGGCGACAGTTGGTGCATGTGTTGACGCATGAGATCATGAATTCATTGACGCCAGTCGCTTCATTGTCGCGCACGGCTTATGATTTACTCGATGAATTACGCCCTGGCCTACCCACCGATGTGGTAACCGATCTGGCGACTGCGCTAGATGCAATCAGTCGAAGGGCGCGTGGTCTGGAGCAGTTTGTCAGCAGCTATCGCAATCTATCCAACGTACCAGCGGCAAAGCCTGAGACTGTCGCCGTGGAACAAGTTTTCGCCCGACTTGATTCTCTATTGTCACCAAGTTGGCAAGCCCGCGAGAGTAAGCTGCAATTCGTTATTGAGCCTGCCTCTTTGCAGATGGTGATCGACACAGATCAGCTTGAACAAGCCTTAATCAACCTGTTAAAAAATGCCTATGATGCAACCCAAGCAGTGGCGCAGGCGGAGGTTGTTGTTAGTGCCAAACTGGCTAGAGGCGGGCGCTTGCGCATCGAGGTTAGTGACAATGGCTGTGGTGTGCCAGAGAATCTTATTGCGCATATTTTTACTCCATTTTTCACCACCAAAATAAATGGCGGTGGAATTGGCCTGGCGATGGTGCGCCAACTGGTGCATGGCAATGGAGGAACGGTGCGTTATGCCAAGTCAGTTGGTGGTGGTGCGCGGTTTATTTTGACGTTTTGAATTTTGACCTTCTGAAGTCGTTTTTCAGGCATCGTTGCGGAGCAACGACAGTGCAAATAAAAAGGCAAACTGATTCTGGTACTGGGCTGGGCTTAGGTGTACGCTAGTGCCATCAAGGCACAAGCTGGATCGCTTCGGTGGCTAGTAATGTGTCTTTCGCGTCTTTAGTGATCCAATCGGGAGTTGCACAATGTCTAAGAATGCCAATTTCACTCGAATGCAGGATAGTAAGCAGGCGGACTGGCAATTGATCGGCGCAGAGTTTATGCAGTTCAGTAAAAAACTGCCAGAGCGCATCATTGCGCACTTACAACTCCTGGAAGGCGATTACGGTGGATTTCCGATTGATCGCTACGCCCATTCTTTGCAAACAGCGACGCGTGCCTTGCGTGACGGGCGCGATGAAGAATATGTTTGCTGCGCCTTGCTCCATGATATTGGCGACACCTTAGCTTCGTTCAATCACCCTGATATTGCGGCTGCGATTTTGAAGCCTTTTGTCAGCGCGGATAATTTGTGGATGGTGCAGAACCACGGTATTTTTCAAGGCTATTATTTTTTTCATCACATCGGTATGGATAAGAATATGCGCGAGCAATTTCGCGCTCATCCTTGTTTTGAAAAGACCGCAGAATTCTGTGAATTGTATGATAGCCCGGCGTTCGATAAACATGCCGAGACTTTTCCTTTGGTTGAATTTGAGCCTATGTTGGCGCGGCTTTTTGCGCAACCAAAAAACACGATTTACAAGGCGGCGATTGAATAGAGTTTTGGTTTGATTCATCACAATATTCTGGAGAATAAAGTGGATATTCCATCAGTAAAACATTTAGTCAGCGCGGCCGAATGGCAATTGCGTGTTGACCTTGCCGCCTGTTACCGTTTAGTCGCCGCGTATGGTTGGAGTGATCTGGTGTTCACGCATATCAGCGCACGACTTCCTGGTCCTGAGCATCATTTCTTGATTAATCCGTATGGCTTGATGTTTGATGAAATTACCGCTTCATCATTGGTGAAGGTGGATCAGCAATGTAATAAATTAATTGCCTCGCCTTATCCGGTAAACCCGGCAGGTTTTGTGATTCATAGCGCGGTACATGAGGCGCGTGATGATGTGCAGTGTGTGATGCATACCCATACCCGCGCTGGTGTCGCAGTGAGTGCGCAAAAATGTGGCGTGTTGCCGATCTCGCAGCAATCGACTTTTGTCTTGGCATCGCTGGCCTATCACGATTATGAAGGCGTGGCGTTTCGTGATGAAGAAAAGCCGCGTTTGCAAGCAGACATGGGACGTGCGAATTTTCTGATGCTACGCAATCACGGCTTGCTGGTGGCGGGTAAAAGTATCGCCGATGCCTTTCTCTCTATGTACACGTTTGAATCGACTTGCCAGATACAGTTATCGGCGCAAGCAGGTGGTGAATTACAGCATATTAACCCTGCCATTATTAGCGGTGTCGCAGAGGCTATGCGGGTGCAAACGGGTGGCATGGGCGGCGCTTTTGTCTGGCCATCGTTGATCCGCAAACTAGATCGACTTGATGAAAGTTACAAGCAATGACAGCGTCGACTAAGGTCATCATTATTACCGGCAGTTCGGATGGCATAGGAGCAGAAATGGCGCGCCAGCTGGCGAAGAAATACGGCACGCAATTGTCCTTGGTGCTGGCCGCGCGTAATCTGGAATTGTTGCAAGCGGTGGCTGCGCAATGTGCCAGCTATGGTTGCGCAACGCTCGTTGTCAAAACCGATGTTTCCATCGAACCGCAATGCCGCGCCTTAATCGCCAGCGCTATCGAGAAATTCGGCCGTATCGACGGCTTGATTAATAACGCCGGTAAATCCGCCCAAGCCTTGTTTGAAGAAGTCGAGAACCCCGCTTGGTACGAAGAGCTCATGCGTACTAATTTTTGGGGCAGCGTTTGGTGTACCCACGCCGCTTTGCCACACTTGATATCTGCACGTGGAAAAATCGTAGCAGTATCTTCGTTGGCGGGTTTAATCGGTGTGCCGGGTCGCAGCGCCTACAGCGCAAGTAAATTTGCCATGGGCGGCTTTTTTGAATGCCTGCGCGCCGAATTGAAAAGTGCAGGCGTTAGCGTTACCCTGGCTTATCCCGGCGTAGTCGCGACGCAAATACGCTACCGTGGCTATAACGCGGCAGGCGAGAGCGCAGGTCAGAGCGGTTTGAAGGAAGATGCTGCGATGTCGGTAGAAGAATGCGCTAGGTTGATCCTTAATGGAATGGAAAGCGGTCAACGTGAAGTCGTGATGTCGGCAAAAGGCAAGTTGGGTCGCTGGTTAAAACTCTTGGCACCTGGCTTGGTGGAAAAGATGGCGCTAGCGGCCGTAAAGAAAGAGGCGCGACCGCAATAGTGCTGTTTTACGGATGTTGAACCCAGATTTTCATTAGGCGCAGCTGCGGTGCTATTTGCGTGCTGACGGCGCATTTTCGGCTACTTTTGCCGCTCTTCGTTGCCAATAACTAGCTATTGGCGCCTCATTCGCATCCAAACTATCTCGAAAAGTGCATCCGTCATCAGCGCAAATCCTAATAGAAATCTGGGTTTAATCGAGATCTGATATGTTAATTGTGAATATCAAACATCATAAATGAAAATTGTATTTATAACTGTCGTTTTGCTATGATTCTTCTTGTCATTTACTTAAAGAAAGAAAATCATGTTTAACGCAATCGTAGAAGCCCAATTAATTGCCACTTTCGCTTTGTTTGCAGTTGCTTTTGCATCTGTACTGTTCAGTAACGACAATAAGTAGTCCAAAGTCTGCCGTATCAGATTTCGGTTTGACTGACGGTTAATTCTATACACGCTTTAGGCAAGTGCATCACAAAGCGGGCACCGCCCAGTATGGACTGATTAATTGTAATCTGACCACCATGTTGATGCAGCGCTTGCCGGGCAATCGATAAGCCTAGACCAAATCCGCCAGTAGCGCGATCACGGCTGCGGTCTAGTCGATAGAATGGTTCGAAGATATGTTCGCGTTCTGCTTCCGGTATTCCCGGCCCATCGTCTTCGACGATGATGTCAAATCCTTCGGCCGTATGCTTGGATGAGATAATAATTTGTCGTTCGCTGTATTTGGCGGCATTTTTAAGTAAATTACCGATTGCCCTACTCAGCAAGCCTTGTTCACCGATGATAGTCTGGCCTGGTTCCAGACGGATGATCACTTCATGTTGCGCCAGCTCATGACTTAATCCAGTAAGACAATTTTGCACTGCCGCTATCAGTTCAAATGGTAGCATTCGCATGTTTTTTTGCTGATCTAACTTAGCCATATTTAGCAATTCACTCACCAGTGAGTTGAGCTCTGCCAGATCTTCTTGCATGGCGTCGATGCGGGTTTCTACTTTGGAATCTGGCGCTGCCTTGCGCAAGAGTTCCAGACCAAATTCCAAACGTGCAATCGGTGTACGCAATTCGTGTGAGACTGAATTTAGCAGATGCTGTTGCGCACCCAATAAAGTTTGTATGCGCCCAGCCATGCGATTGATATGTTCAGCCAGCGGATAAATACTGGCAGATTTTTTTATGTTCGCCCTGACAGACAATTTTCCGTTACCAAATTCGTCGGCAACTTTGGATAAGTTTTGTAGCCCTTGCCAATGGGCGCGCGACCAGAGTGCGATGGGTATCAACAAGGCCAATGCCACAATCACATAACGCAGCGCTTCCATTTTTATCGCCAAGGCCAGGTCTATCGGCAAATCTTGCGCCAGCACGACATCGTCTTCACTGCCGACATATTTTTCGCCATGCAAATCCACTCGCCGCAGGAAAGATTTATTTGCCGCATCGATGACCACTGCGCCACTCTGTAAAGCTAGGTGCCGTTTAGTGGGCAGACGCGTGAGTGCCTGTTGCAGCGGAATCAGTTCAAGTTTGACGTGCGAGACTTCCCTGACTTTATTTAGCCGTACCAGCCATTCGTCTGCCGGTGCTTTGTCGATGTATTGTTCCAGCAAGAAAATTTGCGGGGCCGCCTGACGTGCGGCATTCTGTTCCAGAGGATCGCCAAATAGCCAGCTGATCGCACCATAAATAGCGAAGGTTGCCAGCGTGATTGATAGCATGACTAGCAGGAAGAAGCGAAAAAACAGGCGATTCATGATTTATGCCGCGTTGGTTATTCGGCAAAGCGCATAGGAACTAACCACACTAAGTCGAGTGGCAGAGTGTAGGCAAGAAAGATAAATATTTGGCAAATTGATCAACAAAACGGCGCATCTCCTTGCGCAGCATTCTATAAGAAGCCAGCGTTCAGTGGGTGGTATTTTGGCCTTGGCCACGGCTTGTACAATTTGATGACAATTGCCATACATTTTTAAGCAGACTAGCTGACGAGCCTTGTTTATCATGGCTGCACTTAACCATGAAAGGCGAAAATGAACAAATTTTTGATCACCTACATATTTCTGGCAGTTACCATCAGTGGCTGCGGCGGCGGTGGGAAACTGACCGAGACACCGACCACTCTTCCTCTTGTGACCACAGACTTCATCGCGCTTGCCAGCGGAGCAAGTTGCGCCAATCTGCGCAACCGGATGTTTGTGATTGATCAGAAACAAGTTATTTGGGATAAGGCGGGTACTTGTGCTGATGCATCTTATGAATTGGCGTTATTCGGTAACACCACAAAAGATGTTTTGTGCTCTAGCGCGGATAGCATCGCCGGGCCAAAAACAAGCTGTACCGATACCCAATATCGCAGCATGTTTGACCTTATCAGCAAGAATCTCGATAAAGCTGACCTGGGCTTGGGCAGCGCGCACAAAGTCACGCAATTGACGGTGCCGCCGGGTGCAAGCGTTGCGGTCCCGTTTATTTCTATCTCGGCGCCTTTATATTATGGCGCCGCGCCTACGAATATTGTTATTAAAGACAGTGCCGCCTGGACTAAGCTTTTGGACGATGGGCAGGTTAAAAAAGAAGTCGCTGGCGCTAGTCTTTCTGTTGATTTTGCAAGCCAAATGGTGCTGGGTGTTTTCTTTAAATCACCGAATAATTGTAGTGTGACGCAGCTACTTAAACTGAGTTCGAATGGCCAAAAACTTATAGCTGAATTTACTGATGAAGAACGCATCAGCGTACAAAGTTGTGATTCAAATTCCAACCTGGCAAGTACGCCGATGAATCTGGTGGTAGTCAATCGCCTCGATCTGCCGGTTGAATTTAGCAATGTGAATGCGACAAAAGTCACCACCAATACGCTTGATGTGACTAATCTTTCTGGTATTCAGACTGCGCAAAATCTTGTGATTAAGGACAATACAGCCTGGACTACGCTATGGGCTCAGCATACCAATAATAGTGGCGTAAGCGCACCGGTCGTTGATTTCTCGAAGCGCATGGTGGTGGGCGTTTTTCTGGGTACAAAACCAAACGGTTGCTATGCAATTTCTGATGTCAGCCTCTGGCACAGTGGCGCAAAGTTAAATGTTGCGCACCACGATCAAGTTCCTGGAATGGGCGTGATGTGTACCATGGTCATTACGACACCGTCGTATCTTGTTGAATTGGATCGCACCGACGATGCGGTTGAATTTACTGCGATTTCGCTTTCTCATTGATTGTTGTCAGGTTTTAATTTGTTGGTAATTTTTTTCTAAGTCATGAGTGTCCAGAGGTAGGCGGGCAAGGTCACTCATGATTTTTAAAAGGAATAAGGGTTCGCGCTTAGCCGAGATTTTCCAATAGGATTTGTAGTGATGATGGATGCACTTTTCGAGTCAGCACACAAATAGCACCGCAGGTGCGCCTATTGGAAAATGTCGGCTTAGCGTGCTCCTAGTAAAATAGGCGCGATTCAAACTACCCAAGAGAAGCAATGATGGCAAAGTTTTCCTCCCTTTATTTTTTTGTGATGCTGGGCGCATGTGGCTCGACCATGGCGCAGACTCCTGCGGTCAATCTGATGCCAGATGGCAGCCATGATTTGTATATTGGGCTTGGTGCCGAGTCGCGTCCCGCTTATCAGGGCGCACGTGAAACCAGAGTGGTGGCATTGCCAGTGCTGCAAATGGAGTGGAGTAATGGCGCTTTCATTGCTGGAGCTAGTGCGGGTATGCATTTATCGAACCAGAGCCAACAAGAATACGGACCGATGCTGCTGCTGGAAGGGCGGCGTAGTCCTTACGGTACATCGACGACAGCAGGCTCAATTAATAACGGGATTGCTCAGAGCAATCAAATGACTAGTAATAAGTTGGTCGGTATGGAGGATATCAATGTGCGCCTGCTTGCCGGTGGCTTCTACAATGTTGCGATCAACGATGCATTGCGCATGACCAATAGCCTGTTGTATGGTGCCGGAAATAGTCATGATGGCTTGCGTTTGAATAGCGACCTGCGTTATCAGGTGAGCACTTTTGCGCCGCATCACACTGTGTCTGTATCGGCTGGCGTGAGCATAGTCAACCAAGCGTATAACCAGACATATTTCGGTGTGAGCTCGGCAGAATCCCTGCGTAGCCACAATCACATTTACACGCCATCGGCAGGAATTAAAGATCTGCACGCTGATATGCACTGGAACTGGGCGCTGAGTTCGACTTGGATACTGACTTCATCCTTCAATCTCACACGCCTGAATGGCAGCGCTGCAGATAGCCCATTAGTAGAAAGAACTAGCAGTGTAAGTGTCTCAAGTGCACTAGCTTACCGATTCTAAACTAGAGGAAATATGATTTTTATCAGACACATTCTGGCAATTTTGATGCTGTTGGCCACAGGGCTCGCGGCTGCCCAAGTGTCAGCGCAAGAAGCTGCTGGCAAGAATGTGATTGTTGAATTTTCGTCTGAAAAACCAGCTGATTGGCTCAGCTATCGCGATGCGTATAAAGCCATGTTATGGTTTGAAAAATATGGCAAGCCCAAGAACTTGATCCAAAATCATTATCAAATCAGCGCTAAAGATAAAATCGCGTCAATCGAAACCTTGCACTTAAGTCTGGTGAGCAAATCAACGCGGCTCAATTTGCCGCTTGATGCCACTGGCCGCACAGTATTGCCGCTGTTGAAAGCAGCTTATGACGACAATGCTGAATTGATTTTGAATCAACAGGCGAGTCAATACCAATTTCGCGCGCGTGCCTCTATTCTTATCCGCCCTGATGGTATTTACGACGCGTCCGATTTACGTACCGCATGCGAGCAATTGCTGGCGTATCAAAACACGCTAGGCAACAATGATTTACGTGGTAAAAAATGCAGCGGCGTGCGTTTTGTGTATGCGAAAAAGAGTCTGGATACTCAGGTCGAATTGAGAAGCTCTGGGCACAGTGCGCAAGTCTTGCCAATCACTGATGGTGCAGCTTTCTGGGATGAAAGTAATGACAATTTCAAGACTGTGATCTATGTTTTTTCTAGTGGAACGGAAAAAATACAGTTAGTCACGAGAAGTGCGCCGATCGCGATCTCAGCGCAGTTTAATTAGCTGCGCTTAAATCCAGGCTGACGGTGAAAACAAATAACCTTCACCCCAAACAGTCTTGATTTTTTCAGAACTAACATCATCAAACCGACGTCGCAAACGAGAGATGACATTGTCGATGCTGCGGTCTAGTCCATCGAATTCTATGCCGCGGAGTTTCTTTAAAATTGCATCGCGTGACAATACCTGACCAGCCGCTTCGGCTAATACCAACAGCATTTTAAATTCAGTATTGCTTAGTACTGCCGATTGGCCGCGCCAGACTACGCTACGGTCACTCCGGGAAATACGTAAAGCGCCAAATACCAGATCCTGCGTCTCATCGTTTTGCTGCGCCGCTGGCACTGTGCGGCGCAACAGGGCGCGCAAACGCGCGAGCAAGACCCGTGGCTGCACTGGCTTGTTAACAAAATCGTCAGCGCCTTGTTCCAGTGCCGAGACTTCGTCATAGGAGTCTTCCCGCGCCGTTAGAATCAGAATCGGCAGCTTGCTTAGCTCGCGGATTTGCCGGCATACCAGCATGCCATCGAGCCCAGGTAACATCAAGTCGAGCACGACAATATCCGGTTGACTAGCCTGAAAATGCGCTACTGCAGTATCGCCACGCGTGACCAGATCTACGGCAAATTCATAGCCATTCAAATATTCCATGACCAGCGCGGCTAAGCGCGGATCGTCCTCTACAAGCATCACACGAAACATAAATTTCTCCTCAGCACGGATTGTATAAGAAGCCGTTCAATTTGCTTAGCTTTTTCAAGCTGTACCAAGGCAATCTAAATTCTCGCTCCTTTCTTGTGCCAAATTTTTGCTGCACTTCGCGCCGCTTTCCTCGCGCTTTACACCAAATCTACTCCCTTGATCGCAAACGCATTGTTGCTGTTGGCTGTGATGATTAATCTGGCCCTGTTGTTTCATTCATTTCAAACTTTTCAGGAGCACAGTATGACAAACGTATTCGACAAATTTTCTCAACGCCTACCTATAACAGTGGGTAAAAAGACAGTTGCTTTGGCTGCCATATTGTTACTTAAGCTTTGCTTTACTGCTGCATTGTTTAGTGTCGCTAGCGCTAAAGCGATGGCGGCTTCTGAGCCTGAATTTCAAGCAGCGCTTCAGCAATTAATTTCGCCCTCAGGCTCTAAAGAGTTGGCGGCTGAATCCTTCTCTGCCTTGTTAAAAAAAGAACCCGGCAATCCTTTGTTGATGGCGTATGCAGGGGCGGCCGCGAGTAGTCTCGCCACCACAACTTATTTCCCTTGGAAGAAAATGTCGTACGCGGAGGACGGCATGGCAATGCTGGATAAGGCCTTGCAGCTAGTGGCAGCGTCGGATGGTAGTGCAATGCATGGAACTACGGCAGTGCTGTTAGAGGTGAAATTTACCGCATCGAACACCTTTTTGGCGGTGCCTGGATTTATGAACCGTGGCCCGCGCGGTGAGCAATTGCTCGCTGAAGTACTGGCGCACAAACAGTTTGAACAGGCAGCCCTGGGTTTTCGTGGCGCGGTCTGGATGCGTGCCGCCCGTCTCGCGTTGGAGCAAAAGCGTAGCGATGACGCGAAACGATTTTTAAATGCCGTCATACAAAATGCGGCACCTCAGGCCGAAGCGGCCAAAGTCTTGCTCAAGGGAGTGGCGTGATGGCAGCAGTAATGAATTCAACGCCGGTGGTCGAATTGCGCGCGGTACACAAATCATATCGACTTGGCTCGCACGTGATCCACGCTTTGCAAGGGGTAGATTTGACCGTGCAGCGCGGTGAGTTGCTGGCGCTGACCGGGCCATCCGGAAGCGGCAAAAGTACCATACTTAATTTGTGTGGCCTGATCGATCAAGCCGATGCTGGTGAAGTGCTGTTAGGTGGCGTGCCGATCAGGCAATTTAATGAGACACAGCTGACTTTGCAAAGACGCGATGGCATAGGTTTTATTTTCCAAAGCTTTAATCTTGTGCCAGTCATGACAGTCGCTGAGAACGTCGATTACCCTTTGTTTTTAACTGGCGTGCCCTTGGCAGAACGCCGCGAACGGGTGGCGGCGCAACTCAAAGCGGTGGGCTTATTCGAACATGCGCAGCATTTGCCAGATGCCTTATCGGGCGGCCAACGGCAACGTGTGGCGATCGCCCGTGCACTGATTAAGCGGCCTAGTTTAGTGATCGCTGATGAGCCAACTGCAAGCCTGGATTCACACACTGCCGATCAGGTGCTTGATTTGATGCGTGAACGTGGCCATGCCGAGGGCGCTGCTTTTGTGATTGCCAGCCATGATGATCGTTTGACGCGCCGTAGTGACCGTATTTTGTCTTTGCTCGATGGGAGATTGCAATGAATTTGACTTGGATGCGCTTCGCTTTTTATAACACCCTGCGCAATCGCAGACGCTCTTTAGTCACGGTGACAGTCGCCGCTTTGGGTACGGCGGCTATCCTCTTGGCAGGTGGCTTTGCTTATTCAACTTACGAAGGATTGGCGCAGGCCGCGGCCAGAAGTAGCGGTCATTTAATCGTCGGCAACCCGGCGCATTTCACATCAGAAGAAGACGTGCCTTTGCAACACGGAATCGAGAATGCCACGCAAGTACAAACGACCTTATTGGGCGACCCGCAAGTACGTTATGTGTTGCCGCGAGTCGATTTTAATGGTTTGATCAGCAATGGCGATAAATCCACCATCATGCTGGCGATAGGCATCGATCCGGACGCAGAATTCGCGGTGAAGGGACCATTCCTGACGGTCAAAGAAGGTGAGGTTTTGCAGTCTGGTGCAAGCGAGCCAGAGATCGTTTTGGGAGAATCTTTGGCGCGAAGTTTGAAAGCTAAAACAGGCAGTAATTTGACCTTGATGGTGAGCACTACGGAAGGCGCATTAAACGCCATGGATGTGCGCGTCAAGGGCTTGGTTTCTACCGGCATCCCGGATTTGGATAAGCGCCTGGTGTACACCGATATCAAGACCGCGCAAAAACTCTTGAACAGCAGCAAAGTATCTAGCCTTGGCGTATTTTTAAGTTCCATGGAGGCGACTGATGCTGCGCAAAAACGTTTGTCCGCTTTGCTGCCAAAAATGACCGTAGAGAGTTGGCTGGAACAGGCATTTTTCTATAAATCAGTGCGTGATTTGTATAACCGCATTTTCGGTGCCTTGGGTGCCATCATCAGCGTGATTGTGGTGTTTGTGGTGGCCAATGCGATGGCGATGGCGATCATCGAACGCACCCGAGAAATCGGCAGCCTGCGCGCCATGGGCACTTTGCCGAGGCAGTTGATACGTAGCTTCTCTTTTGAAGGCATGTTTCTCGGTGGGGCTGGAGCGCTGGCGGGTGCTGTGCTGGCGCTGAGCGTGGCCATGTTGCTGACAGTATTTCCGGTGCAGATGCCACCACCGCCAGGCAGATCAACTGGCTATCCGTTGATGGTGACGATAGATGCGGTGATGTACTCATCGACCATTTTGATGATGATCATCCTGGCGATGCTGTCGTCTGCATGGATCGCCCGCCGCACCTTGCGCCAGCCTATCGTAAATGCCCTTGCCCATAACTAATCAGCTGAAAGATATCGTATGAAATTGAATAAATTGACACTGGCGCTCAGCCTCTCCTTGATGAGCTGCGCAACCATGGCCGATGAAGTAAGTAGCTTGCTGAAAGCGGCCGATCTGTTTCGCATGAGCAGTGAGAACATGCAGATAGAAACGCAGATATCGACTTTCAATCGCGAGGGTAATCTGGAAAAAGAGCGGCGCTATATGGTCTTTTCGCAAGCCAAGCACCAGTCTTTGGTCTTGATGCAAAGCCCTGCAGAAAAAGGCCAGAAGATGTTGATGCTGGGCGATGATTTTTGGATGGTTCTGGCGGGCAGCCAGCGGCCATTGCGCATCACACCGCTGCAAAAGCTCTTGGGTGATGCCTCGATCGGTGATGTCTCGACCATGAGTTGGTCACAGGATTACGAGGGCGAAGTAGTCGCTGAAGAGCGTTGTGAAGATAAGCCTTGCATACGCCTGAGTTTGAATGCGAACCGCAAGGGAGTGGCGTATCAGCACATCGATTTATGGTTAGGTAAGGTGCGGCACGAACCTATCAAGGCCGATCTATATGTCTTGTCGGGCAAGTTTGCCAAGCAGGCCAGCTTCATCATGGATAAAGCAAATGCACCAAGCACGGTGGTTGAGATGGTGTTACTCGATAAATTGGGTAGCAATAAGGAAACCCGTATGCGCTACTTGAGTCGCAAGGATAAAACTGTGCCTGAGCAATGGATGAATCCCATGTTTTTGGCCAAAAATCCGAATCGGGAGTAGCACATGCGGCAGGATTTATTTTCTCCACTTACGATTGTGATGTGGTGCTTAAGTGCCAGTGCGGTAGCAGAAGAGT
>JANYFV010000380.1 GCA_025359635.1 Undibacterium sp.
TTCGCGCCTTTTTTCTGGACGCAATTTCTTGGTGCGTTTAATGACAATGTGTTCAAGACAGCCCTGTTAACCATCTTGACTTACGATGCTTTGCATTGGACAAATATGGATGTGGGTTTGTTAAATAACTTGATACCTGGACTGTTTATTCTCCCTTTCGTCTTGTTCTCTGCAACCTCTGGTCAGTTGGCTGATAAATTTGAGAAGGCAGGTCTGGCACGCAAAGTGAAGCTGCTGGAGATAGTCATCATGATCGTTGCCGCAACAGGATGGATGACACATCAGCTCTGGCTTCTGGTTGCCGCTGTCGCAGGAATGGGAATACATTCCACCTTATTTGGCCCGGTTAAATATGCCTATTTGCCACAACATTTAAAGACGGATGAACTGGTTGGTGGTAATGGTGTGATTGAGACCGGTACTTTTGTAGGTATATTAATTGGTGAAATATTGGGTGCGGTCTTGGTTGTACAAAAAGACTGGGGCATTGAACTGGTAGCCGGTGGCACCATCACTATTGCCATCATCGGGTACTTTACAAGTCGCCGTATTCCATACTCTCCACCGCCAGAACCTGAATTAAATATAAACTGGAATCCGGTGACGGAAACTATTCGTAACCTGAGTTTCAGCAAGCAAAATCGACCTGTTTTTTTGTCGTTGCTTGGTAATTCATGGTTCTGGTTTTATGGCGCGATAATCCTGGCACAATTTCCCTTGTTCGCTAAAAATTATTTGCATGGCGATCACTATGTATTCGTCTTATTGCTGACTATATTTTCATTTGGTATCGGTGCTGGTTCCTTGTTATGCGAACGTCTTTCCGGTCATAAAGTGGAAATCGGATTGGTTCCATTTGGCTCTATCGGTTTGTCGGTATTTGGTTTTGATCTGTATCTTGCCAGTCTTACTTATACCAACGTCATTGCAGTAGATATCATGGGATTTGTACAGCAAACAGGTAGCTGGCGCATCTTGTTTGACATTAGCATGATAGGTATTTTCGGTGGCCTGTATATCGTGCCATTGTTCGCTTTGATACAAACTCGCTGTGACCCTAAACATCTTTCGCGCACGATTGCCGGCATGAATATTCTTAATGCCATATTTATGCTGGTGGCGGCATTGGCAGCAATGTTGATGCTTAATGCTGGGTTTACTATTCCACAATTATTTATGGCGACGGCCATCCTGAATGCCATCGTCGCCACCTACATCTTTAGTCTGGTGCCAGAATTCTTGATGCGCTTTATCGCCTGGTTGCTGATCCATACCGTGCATAGAGTTAAGGGTGTGAATACCGAAATTTTGCCGGAAGAGGGCGCTGCTGTCCTGGTCTGCAACCACGTGAGTTATATGGATGCGATCGTGATCATGGCCTACAGCCCACGACCTATTCGCTTCGTGATGGATCATCGGATTTTTCAGATTCCATTTTTGTCATGGGTATTCAGAACGGCAAAGGCGATACCGATTGCGCCTGCGAAGGAAGATCCTTGGACCATGGAAAAATCTTACATCGACATTGCCAAGGCTTTGCACGAAGGCGAATTGGTTTGTATTTTCCCTGAAGGTAAGCTCACCGCCACTGGCGACATGAACGAATTCAAGGGCGGCATTATGAAGATATTGGAACGCTCACCCGTGCCGGTATTTCCTATGGCATTGCGCGGTTTATGGGGTAGCTTTTTAACGCGTGATAAAGGCAATTCCTTTGGCCGTTCATTTAGTCGCGGGCCATTTTCAAAGCTTGAATTGGTTGTCGGTAAGTCACTCCAACCGTCTGAGGTCACGCCATTAGTCTTACAAGAAAAAGTCAAAGCCTTACGCGGTGATTGGAAATAAAATGAGTAAAGGCTCTGGCAAATATCTTCAACACCTAGTCAGTTGTTTAGGGATTTTTCTAAGCTTTCTCCTGATCGTTTCTACATCCCAGGCCGCCAGTGTCAGTCAGTTTTCTCCGCAGGGCGAGGTCGCGCAAATCAGGCAAGTGCGCGCGACCTTTTCTGAATCCGCTATTGCCTTTGGCAACGCCAAAGCGCCAGCGCCTTTTGAAATCAATTGCAATGAAGCTGGGACAGCACGTTGGGCAGATGATAAAAATTGGATCTTCGATTTTAATCGAGATTTACCACCGGCGACGCAATGCTCGTTTAATGTCAAAGCAGATTTTAAGACAGTGGCGGGCAATGCCATTACAGGAAAATCTTCGTTTAAATTTTCTACTGGCGGACCGGCCGTCGTTCGTATTCAACCCTACGACGGCAGCAATATAGAAGAAGAGCAGGCCTTCATCTTGATACAAAACGGTGCCGCGACACCAACCAGCATACGCCAGCATTTGTATTGTGAAATTGAAGGTGTGCATGAACGGGTGCCGGTTAGATTTCTCGACAAAGATGCGCGTGCCGCTTTATTAAAGCACTTTGCCAAAGATATCGACACTGAGCGCGTAAGTACGGTGCAGTGCCAGCAACGCTCTCCTAATGATGCGTTCGTTAAGCTGGTATGGGATGCAGGCATCGCCACCGCTTCTGGCATCGCTACCTCAATTCCCCAGTCGTTCACCTTTAAAACACGGCCAGCGTTTACTGCCAGCATGACTTGCCAACGCGAGAACGCCAACGCGACTTGTACCCCGATCTTGCCTGTCAGTTTATATTTTAGTTCGCCTATCAGCCGTAAACTGGCCGAAGAAATTCTCATCAAAAGCAGTAAAGGAAATGTCAAACCGGATTTTAATCGTGACGATAAAGAGAGCATTGTTTCTTATGTCAGTTTCAAAGCACCAATCGCAGAGAAGGCCGAGTACACGATTGTATTGCCGTCCAAAATTACGGATGAAAGCGGCCGCAGCTTATCGAATGCGGCGCAGTTTCCATTAAAATTTGTCACTGCGGATTTTCCTCCTTTGGCAAAATTTCCCGCTGCGCCGTTTGGCATAATTGAACTCAATGCAGATGCGACCTTGCCCGTCTCTTTGCGCAATGTAGAAAAAAATCTGGTCGCGCGCAGTGTCGACGGTAAAAATTCGCCAGGTAAAGTCGGTAATTTAAAAGTGATGGAGGACGCAGACATCATCAACTGGATCGCCAAGCTAAATAAATATCATGAGACCAGTATTAAAGTGGCAGGCGAGTATGTTGAAACACGCAGTATAGGCCTGCTGGTTAAAGAATCTGGCGTGCGTTCATTGGATTTACCTTCGATGCCGTCTGACGTAGATCCAAGCGTGCGTCCTTTTGAAGTCATCGGCATTCCGTAGAAAGATCCCG
>JANYFV010000395.1 GCA_025359635.1 Undibacterium sp.
AACTCCGGCCCTACCCAGGTTGGCCTGGATATGTCTACGCAAGAACGGCCAGTGCGCAGCGGCTTGTTCGTTGCCGTGCTGGCAGCAGACGGCAAGTCGCCACTGCTACCGAAAGAGGGCGACGAAGGCAGTAAAAAAGAAGATGACAAAAAAGACGGCGATAAAAAAGACGGTGCCAAGGATGAAGCAAGATCCAAAGACAGCAAAGACACTGATAAAAAAGAGAAGCCGATCAAGCCAGTTAAGATCGATCTGGATGGCTTGCAGCAACGCATCGTTGCCCTGCCTGTCGCAGAACGCAATTACGATAGCCTCAATGTCGCTTCCGACGGCGCCTTGTTTTATCTGGAACGCAAACAGGCTGGTAGCAGTAACGAACCGCCGGAGGTCGAAGCCAAAGACAATGCCGAATTATTCCGTTTCAGTTTTGAAGACAAAAAAACCAAGTCGCTCAAGCAGGGTATCGCAAATGTTGACATGAGTGCAGATGGCAAAAAATTGCTGCTGCAATCAGGCAAAGGCGTGCTGCAAATTGCGGATGCCAAAGAAGCGCTCGATGCTAAATCTGTCGATGTATCGCAGGTGCGCATGCTGGTCAATCCGCGCGAGGAGTGGGAACAAATTTTCAATGAAACCTGGTGGATGGAGAAAGAATTTTTCTACGATCCGAATTTGCATGGCGTCAATTGGGATGCGATTTATACGCGTTATCATGCGCTGCTCAAAGGCGTGCAAAGGCGCGAAGATCTCAACGAGTTGATGGTGGAAATGATCGGTGAGTTGCAAGTCGGGCACAATCGCGTGGGCGGTGGCGATATCTACAGCGAGCGGCCAGCCAGTGTTGGTTTGCTGGGCGCAGATTTCAGCATCGATCAGGGACACTACAGGATCAAGACTTTGTTCACGGGCGACCGCTGGAACCCCTTTCTAATCGCGCCGATGGCAGCGCCAGGCTTGGGCATCAAGGAAGGCGATTACATCATGGCGATTAATGGTAAACCACTCGATGCCAGTAAAAATATCTATGCCTTTTTGGAAAATACCGTCGGTAAACAAGTCACCTTGAGCATCAGCAACGACCCTGAGGGAAAAACGTCCAACAGCGCGCTGCGCAATGTGGTGGTGCAACCGATCGCCAATGAAGGCGGTTTGCGTCAATGGCAATGGATAGAAAAAAATCGCCAGTATGTACAAACCAAAACCAATGGCAAGGTCGCTTATGTCTATCTACCGAATACCGCAGGCGAAGGATTTAATTACTTCAACCGCATGTTCTTCGCCCAGGTAGAGAAGCAGGCCGTTATCATCGACGAGAGACGCAATAGTGGCGGCCAGGCAGCTAACTACGTCACCGACGTGTTGAGTCGCCCTTATCTATCAAGCTGGAAGGACAGGGACGGTCTGCTCTACGATACGCCGGGCGGTGCAATCTACGGGCCCAAAGTCATGCTGATCGATCAGGATGCAGGTTCAGGTGGCGACTTTTTGCCGTATGCCTTCAAGCGCTTAGGCTTAGGCCCACTGATAGGAAAGCGCACCTGGGGCGGCCTGATCGGCATCTCGGCCAACCCAGACCTGATCGACGGTGGTAGCCTGGTCGTACCGTTCTTCCGTTTCTTTACTCCCGACGGTGAATGGCGTGTCGAGAATGAAGGAGTAGCGCCGGACATTGATGTCGAACTCGAACCTGATCAAGTCAATAAAGGCAATGACACACAGCTAGATGCGGCCATTGCTAACGTATTGTCGAAGTTGCAGACCTACAAGGCGATACAGCGCTACGTCGCGCCGGCCTTTCCTAAAGAATTAGGTAAGTAGTTGGTGACAAGATAAATTGTGGCTGATAGGGTCAGTTATTCGTCTTGGACTAAAGCTTTATCTGCATAATGATTTTCAAAAAGCTCAACATGGTTGGGCTTTTTTTGATTTTCTTGCTGGCCGTTGATTATGCAGGTTTGTCGAATCAGGGTAATTTGCATTTTTATCGCAGATCATGAAGCTTATCTTTGGCACCCTTCGCCTGTTCGGAATAGTTGAATCATGGGAGTCAAAACGAAATCGCCATTACAAAAAAGGTAATGATGTGTATTAATTTAATTACGGTGTAATTAAAATCTTACATTGTGTTATTTTCTTTACGTCAGCAGTAGCGTATTCTTATTTTAGAGCACAATTCGGAGGTGTTTGTATTGAAATCGATACAGTTAATTAGCTGACAATTGGTAAGATGCATCTAAGTAATTGAATTCTTTCAATAAATTTTCTTGACTGTCGATGGCACGGTAATTGCTCTTACAGCTTAAAACCATACACGCGAGATGGAACAAGAACGCTTTAGAATCACCATGGAGAAACTCATATGCAGCAAGATACCGGACGGGCAGGCGCGCTGCTGAAGATAGACTTGACCGCCCTACGCAATAACTATCGCTTGCTGCGGGGTAAGCTAGGCACCGCTGCTTGTGGTGCTGCGGTTAAGGCGGATGCGTATGGCTTGGGCGCGCTGCGGGTCTCGCAGTCTCTGGTGGAAGAAGGTTGCAGGCATTTGTTTGTGGCGCATCTGGAAGAGGCGATTGCGCTGCGCGCGCATATTCCCGACTCGGTGGCGATTTATGTGATGCATGGTTCACCGATAGGCTATGAGGCCGAATTTTTAGAATATCGCTGCATCCCGGTATTGAATAGTGCCGAGCAAATTCTTGCCTGGCGCGCCTTAGCCGAAACTAAACAGACTGCATTGCCGGCGATCATACAGCTCGATACAGGCATGTCGCGTATGGGTTTATCTGGTGCCGAGATACAGACCTGGTTGGCTGATCCTGATTTTATTCGTGGGATTCAATTGCAATATTTAATGAGCCATCTGGCCTGTGCTGAAGATCAGCAAGATCCTATGAATGTGCAGCAACTGGCGCTGTTCAATCGTTTACGAGCACAGCTACCAAAGTGCGGCGCCAGTCTGGCGAATTCTTCTGGCATTTTTTTGGGTGCCGATTTTCATTTTGATCTGGCGCGCCCAGGCGCCGCCTTGTATGGCATAGCGCCGATTGCCGGTCAGCCTAATCCTATGCAAGCAGTTGCACATTTGCAGGGCAAAATCATCCAGACCCGTGAGATTGTAGCCGGAGCTGGTGTGGGATACAGCATGACTTGGCGTAGTTCGCGGCCTAGCCGGATTGCTACCGTAGTGGTGGGTTACGCCGATGGCTGGTTACGCGCCTTGAGTAATCGCGGTGTTGTGCACCTCGATGGCATTGCAGCACCGATGGTCGGCAATGTTTCCATGGATACGATTACGATTGATGTGAGCCATATGCCATTGAGTAAACTCGCTCCGGGGGCGCTGGTCGATTTGATCTCAAGTGAAAACACGGTCGATCAAGTCGCGGCACGTGCCGGCACGATAGGTTATGAAATCCTGACCAGCCTAGGTCTGCGCTATCAACGTGAATATTCGGATGTGCCGGGCTAAATTAGCTCAAGCTATCCAGCAAAATTTAAAGCAAAATTTAAAGGAAAAAAGCATGAAAGTGGTCATCTTAGGCGCAGGCGTGATCGGTACTGCATCGGCTTATTATCTGGCCAAAGCCGGGCATGAAGTGACGGTTTTGGAGCGCCAGCCGGCGTCCGGCTTGGAAACTAGTTTTGCCAATGCAGGAGAGGTGTCACCTGGTTACTCGGCACCATGGGCAGGGCCAGGGATTCCGCTGAAGGCGATTAAGTGGCTGATGATGCGCCATAGTCCTTTGGCGATACACCCGAGTTTTGATCCACATATGTGGCGCTGGGTGACGCAGATGCTAATGAATTGCACGAGTAAGCGTTACGAGATTAATAAAGGCCGTATGTTGCGCATGGCGGAATACAGCCGTGACGTATTGCAGCAATTGCGTAGCGATACCGGCATCAGTTATGACGAGCGTACACAGGGCACCTTGCAGTTATTTCGCAATCAGCAGCAGTTAGATGCATCCGCGACCGATATCGCCATCCTGAAGCGTTATGACGTGCCGTATGAGTCGCTGGATAAAGCCGCTTGTATCAAAGTGGAGCCCGCCTTGGCACAAGTGCAGCAGAAGTTTATCGGTGCGCTACGTTTACCGGGTGACGAAACTGGCGATTGCTTTAAATTTACGCAAAATTTGGCTAAGCTCGCTGAGGCTTTAGGCGTGAAATTTAAGTATGGCGTAAGCATCGATCGTTTGATTACCGAAGGCGACAAGATGACAGGCGTAATGACCTCAGAAGGCTTGGTCACTGCGGATAGTTTTGTGCTGGCATTAGGTAGTTATTCCCCTATCTTGCTGCGCGATTTGGGCATAAAAATCCCTGTGTATCCAATTAAGGGTTACTCAATCACGGTGCCGATTACCGATGCGGCAAGCGCGCCTGAATCAACCATCATGGATGAGACCTATAAGGTAGCGATTACCCGTCTTGGCGATAGAATTCGTGTTGGTGGTACCGCCGAAATTGCCGGTTACAATCTTGAATTGCGTGCGGCTCGTCGAGCGACGCTTGAGCATTCGGTGACGGACTTATTTCCGAACGGCGGCGATGTCGCTCGCGCAGAATTTTGGACGGGCCTGCGCCCGATGACACCGGATGGTACGCCTATCGTCGGCCCTACACCTTTCCGTAATCTGTTCTTGAATACTGGCCATGGCACATTGGGCTGGACCATGGCTTGTGGCTCTGGTCAATTTATTGCCGATGTGGTTTCTGGCAAACGTCCTGAAATTTCTACTGAAGGTTTGTTTATGGATAGATATGGCAGCGTCAATAAACCTATCATTGTCGCTAAAGAACTTCAGTCTTGACTTTGAAGTTAGCCTAAAAAATGCGCGTTAATATTCCCTTCAACGACCGTGTCGGAATCGCCCACGAAATCCTCGCGGTACTGGCGCGGCGCGGTTTGAATGTGCTCGCAGTTGAAGTCGCTCCGCCGAATATTTATATCGATATTCCTGATCTGAGTGAGGTGATGCTGCCTGCATTGCAATTGGATTGTGAGCAGGTATTAGGTGTTGGACAAATCCAAATTCTGGATATTTTGCCCGGACTGCGTCGTCAGCTCAACCTTGATACGATGATGGCAGTGATGGAAGATCCTGTGATCGTGATTGACTCTGTCGGGAAAGTTGTGATTGCGAATGCAGCGGCGGCGGCGGTGGCTGGGATGAGCGAAGATGCGCTGTGTCAAAAGACTTTGATGGATTTGTTGGGAGAAATTTCTACCCAGAGTGAATTAATGTTGAATGGATTTCGTGTCCCTTCCAGAGAAGTGAGCTTGAACGGTGAACCGTTTCTAATGGATGTGACACCGGTTTCCGAACATTTTTCTGGCACTGAAGCCAAATCGGGCCAAGCCATTGGTGCGCTGCTTACTTTGCATGCGCCTAAGCGAATTGGCGGACGCCTGCATGCGATTCAACATTCTGAAGGCAGCGGCTTTCATTTTATTATCGGTGAGTCTGAGCAAATTCATGCTTTGAAAAAGCGAGCGGCGCGGGTGGCTGTAGTTGACGCACCTTTGCTGATTACAGGTGAGACAGGTACCGGAAAGGAGCTGCTGGCACAGGCATGTCATGGTGCGAGTGCGCGCAGAGATTCGCCATTTTTAGAATTGAATTGTGCGGCCTTGCCAGAGAGCTTGGCCGAGAGCGAGTTATTTGGTTATATGGCGGGGGCATTTACGGGCGCGCAGCGCGGCGGCAAACCGGGTTTGATCGAAATGGCAGATGGTGGAACCGTTTTTCTTGATGAAATCGGCGAGATGTCTCTGTACTTGCAAGCCAAGCTACTACGCTTTTTGAATGACGGTAAGTTCAGACGTATCGGTGGCGATAAAGAGGTTAAAGTGAACGTCCGCATCATTAGTGCGACGCACAGAAATCTGAAAAAAATGGTGCAGGAAGGTGCGTTCCGCGAAGATCTTTTTTATCGTTTAAACGTTCTTCACTTGGAAATGCCAGCTCTGCGCGAACGGCCGGACGATATTTTATTGTTGGCGCGGCATTTTATCGAACGTGCCTGCACTCAGGCACAAAAGCCGGTATGCAGACTCAATGCTGCTGCCTGCGCAGCAATGGTGTCGAATCGTTGGCCGGGAAACGTGCGCCAACTACAAAACGTGGTATTCAGAGCGATTACGATGTCGGATCATCGCGTCCTTGATGTTGCAGATTTGGATTGGGCGGAAGGAAGTATCACCGCTGATGATGTGAAAGGTGACGCAGCGCAGAGCTGGGAATTGTCGATTAATGCCTTTGAATCAGCCTTACTGGAAAAACTTTATCCGCAATATCCATCGAGTAGAAAATTGGCAGCCAGACTGGCGACTTCGCATTCGATGGTCGCAGCCAAATTGCGTAAACACGGCATTCCTAAGAAACGCTGATTTTTTATTCTTTGTGCTCAGGACTATCGAGCTCAGAATCTTCTGGCAGGTTGACGGCAGGGATGGCGTATTTTTCTTCCGCCCATGCGCCAAGATCTATTTGTTTGCACCGATTCGAGCAAAATGGCCGGAATGTACTGGCCTCTCCCCAGATTACTTTTGTGCCGCAGCTAGGGCAATCAACTTCAGTGGCCATAGGACTTAAAAATAGAGTTCAAAAATAAGATTTTAAAATAGGGTTTAGAAATTGCAAAGGGTAAGTTCAAACGGAATTTCGCTTTCAAATGCTTTTGGTTTCATCTCGCCACCTTGCGTCATGTAACGTATCCAAAGCATGTATTTATTCGCAGAAATTTCAGGAATGGCACCGAGCTCTTGATCGATACTTACGCGGAGTAGCTGGTAGACTTTGCCCTGCAACATTTGTTGATAGCTGCCAGATTGCGCAATCACTTTGGTGGTCACGCCAGATTCACGCAGCAAACGTAAAACGACGTTGATGGCATTAAATAGCGGCGCAATTGGCGCAAACCACATAGAAATATCCGCAAAGCGTTTTTCGGCGGAGTTTTTTTGCCATGCGTAATAACTAGGCAGATCAAATTCACATGCGCCACCAGGGATAATCGTGCGACCGCGGATGCTCATTAACCATTCATTGTCGCGAACATTTTGACCGGTTTTTCCAGTCGATGCCATAAGTGCCGTACTTGCACGATCAACATCATTGAGCACCTGATCAAGCATGTCAGCTTGCACGTTGGGATTCGACTTGAAACTAATTAAAGTTTGTTTTTGACGTTCTAGTTCTTGCAGCAAATCAGATTTAAGATCCGCGCGACCTGCAACTTCCAGCATTTCAAAAATGGTGGCGATGGCGACGTGGTGTTGCAATGGATCAGGCTGATGTACAAAAAATGAGAATTTTTCATACAGGTCTTCCAACCGCAACAACGTGCGAATACGCTCGTTAAAAGGGTATTCGTAAACAATCAAAGTAATATCCCTGTAAAAGTTGTGCCAACTCAAGTTTTACGTGATTCTGAACCATGCAGAGAAAAATTACAAACATTGCGTGTTATTTGTTTTCGCTTCTGCCGATAATTTTACATATTTGTCGTGTAAGCGTCTTACTTCAAGCTTTATTTCATCTAAAGTTCCTTCGCTCGCGATGATGTCATCAGCGGCATTCAGACGTTGATCGCGATTTGCCTGAGTCTGCATAATGGATAAGACCTGTTCTGGCGTCATTCCATTTCGCTTCATCACTCTTTGGAGTTGAGTCTGCTCACTGCAATCTATTACCAGAACACGACTTACTCGCTGTTTCCAAGACCCAGATTCGACAAGTAAGGGAACCACAAAGATAGTGTAAATGCCGGTCGATTCTTTTGCCGCAGCCTCAGTCTTTTCACGAATTAAAGGATGAAGAATGGCTTCAAGTCGTTTTTTTTCATTCGGTTGGCTAAAAACGCGCTGGCGCATCTTTTCTCTGTTCATTGCTCCTGAAGAGAGAATAAATTCAGAGCCAAACGCATTTTCTATTGCAGAAATTGCAGTGCCATTTTCTGCAGTCAAGGCATGGGCGATCAGATCTGTATCAACCAAATAGGCGCCGAGTTCGGCAAACATACTCGCTATCGTGGTTTTTCCGCTACCAATGCCACCGGTCAAGCCCACAGTAAAAACCTTACCGCTCATTGAACAAATAAGCCCAAATAATTTTGTGAAATGCTCTTACCCCAAAGTAGCGCAATAAAGCCCGCTGCAGCCAGGTAAGGGCCGAAAGGGATGGGTTTGCTTTTGTTCATTTTGGCAAAAACGATCATGGATATGCCAACCAGTGCGCCAACCAAGGAGGAAAGCAGAATAATGACTGGTAGCATTGCCCAGCCCATCCACGCACCTAGAGCGGCTAAAAGTTTGAAATCACCATAGCCCATTCCTTCTTTGCCCGTAGCCAGCTTAAATAGCCAGTAGATTGACCATAAAGACAGGTAGCCAGCTATCGCGCCTATGACGGCGCTTTCAAGTGAAGTGAAGTTGCCATTGAGGTTGACCAGCAAGCCGCACCACAATAGTGGATAGGTAAGATCGTCTGGCAATAATTGCGTGTCAGCATCGATAAAGGTCATTGCTATCAACAACCAGACGAACAATACAGTAGCTAGTCCGGCAATACTGGTGCCGAAATGCCAGATCATGAATGCAGACAAACCACCCGTCAGCAATTCTACCAAGGGATAGCGGGCAGAGATGTGTGCCTTGCATTGCGTGCATTTACCACGAATTGCCATATAACTGACAACGGGGATATTTTCCAAGACAGTGATTTGATGGCCGCAATGCGGGCAGGCAGATCGCGGCACCATCAGGTTGTATTGATCGGTATGCGGAAGTTCCTTGTTGCTTTCACTGGCAACATAGTTATCGGACTCCCTTTGCATCATTTTGGGAATCCGGTGTATCACCACATTTAAGAAGCTTCCAATCAATAAGCCAATAACACCAGCCAGTGAAGCGTGCAGCCAACTTCCTGGCGGTGCAAACAGTAACAAATCGAGCATTAAACAACCGATCCAAGTTTGAAAATTGGCAGGTACATCGCAACCACCAAACCACCAATGAGCACACCCAAAATAACCATAATCATCGGTTCCATCAAACTAGATAATGATGCGACCGCTTCATCAACTTCGTCTTCGTAAAAATCTGCCACTTTGCCAAGCATCGCGTCTAACGAGCCTGACTCTTCGCCAATCGACACCATTTGAGTGACCATGTTCGGAAACACGTTTGCATTCTGCATTGCGACGGTCAAGCTCGTACCTGTCGTCACTTCAGTTTGAATCTTGATGGTGGCATCTAAATAGACAGCGTTA
>JANYFV010000405.1 GCA_025359635.1 Undibacterium sp.
CGCAACGAGCGAAACCAAATGTCGCAACAAATGCGACTAGCATCATTAACAGACAATATTGAAAAATACAGCATGAGCAAAGACAGCATTCAAGAAGCCGTTCACAAAAACCTGGAAAAATATTTCCGCGATTTGGGCGAACAACAAGCATCAAATATTTACGACATGGTGGTACTCGCGGTAGAAAAACCTATGCTTGAATTGATTATGACCCGCACTGACAGCAATCAGTCGCAGGCGGCGGACATGCTCGGCATCAATCGCAACACTTTGCGCAAAAAATTACAACAGCACGGTTTACTTTAATTCATTCTCCGTTTCTCATTCTCCGCTTCTCACACTTTAGACTCGCCCGCCATGATCAAACAAGCCCTACTCTCAGTTTCCGACAAAACCGGCATCCTTGAATTTGCCCGCGAACTCTCTGCACGCGGCGTTAAATTACTGTCCACTGGCGGCACCGCCAAGCTGCTTGCCGAGAATGGCCTGGCTGTGACTGAAGTTGCTGACTACACGGGTTTCCCAGAAATGCTCGATGGCCGTGTCAAGACTTTGCACCCTAAAGTGCACGGCGGCATTTTAGCGCGTCGTGATTTTCCTGAGCACATTGCGGCATTAGAAAAACACGGTATCCCGACTATTGATATGGTGGTAGTCAACCTGTATCCGTTTCAACAAACGGTCGCAAAAGAAGAATGCTCACTGGAAGATGCGATAGAAAATATCGATATCGGCGGCCCGACGATGTTGCGCTCATCTGCCAAGAATCATAAAGATGTGGTGGTGATTGTTGATCCTAGCGACTATCAAGTTGTGCTCGATGAGATGACCGCGAACCAGAACGAAGTCAGCTATAACACCAAGTTCACATTAGCAAAAAAAGTATTTGCCCATACCGCGCAATACGATGGCGCCATCACGAATTATCTGACTAGCCTGGGTGAAGATAAAGCGCACAGCACGCGTAGCCAATTCCCGCAAACTCTGAATCTGCATTTCGAAAAAGTACAGGAAATGCGTTATGGCGAAAACCCGCATCAGGCGGCGTCTTTCTATCGTGACCTGAAAGCCTTCGATGGCGCACTGGCGAATTACACGCAGTTGCAAGGCAAGGAACTCTCGTATAACAATATCGCAGATGCCGACGCTGCCTGGGAATGCGTTAAGTCTTTTGACGTCTCTGCTTGCGTGATCGTCAAACATGCTAATCCATGCGGTGTCGCACTTGGTGAAACGCCGTTCGAAGCGTACAGCAAAGCGCTGCAAACTGACCCGACTTCGGCCTTCGGCGGCATCATCGCCTTCAATCGCGAAGTCAATGCTAAAGCGGCAGAAGTCGTGGCAAAACAATTTGTTGAGGTATTGATTGCGCCTTCGTTCACAGCAGAAGCAAAGCAGATTCTTGCGGCCAAACAAAATGTGCGTTTGCTAGAAATCCCATTGGGCACGGCGATCAACAACTACGACTTCAAGCGCGTAGGCGGCGGTTTATTAGTGCAATCGCCAGACGCAAAAAACATCACGCAAGACGCCTTGCGCGTAGTCACAAAACTACAGCCAACACCGCAGCAAATGTCCGACATGATGTTCGCCTGGCGTGTCGCCAAATACGTCAAATCAAATGCGATTGTCTTCTGCGGTAACGGCATGACTTTGGGCGTAGGTGCAGGCCAGATGAGCCGCATTGATTCAGCGCGTATTGCTTCGATCAAAGCGCAAAATGCCGGCTTGAGTTTACTTGGCTCAGCGGTGGCCTCAGACGCCTTCTTCCCGTTCCGCGATGGCCTCGATGTCGTCGTCGATGCCGGTGCCACTTGCGTGATCCAACCAGGTGGATCGATGCGCGATCAAGAAGTGATCGATGCCGCTGACGAACGCGGTGTCGTCATGCTGTACACCGGCATCCGCCATTTCCGTCACTAAGATTTTCTCCCCCTCTCCCGCATCCGGGAGAGGGTAATCATACGCATGAAAATATTAGGTATCGACCCAGGACTGCGCACCACGGGCTTTGGCGTCATCGACAAACATGGCAGCAAGCTTACTTATGTCGCGTCCGGCACAATTAAGACGGCGGATGGCGCTTTGCCTGATCGTCTTAAGACAATATTGCTAGGTGTATCCGAAATCATCCGCACCTATCAACCTGATTGCGCGGCGATTGAAAAAGTTTTCGTCAACGTTAATCCACAATCGACACTACTACTTGGACAAGCTCGCGGTGCAGCGATTTGCGCGCTGGTAAGCGCTGACCTCGCAGTAGCAGAGTACACCGCGCTACAAGTCAAGCAAGGTGTGGTTGGGCACGGCAAGGCAAAAAAAGAACAAGTGCAAGAGATGGTGAAGCGCCTGTTAATGCTATCTGGAACTCCAAGTACCGATGCTGCCGATGCACTTGGCGTGGCAATTTGTCATGCGCACAGTGGCGATACCTTGGCGACCTTAGGCGCAATCGCCCCAGAATTGGCAAAAAAGGGGTTACGCGTACGTGCCGGTCGCCTAGTCGGTTAGCATTTTCAGCAGTTCTCCCTCGTCAATTTATCAAGAATCGTTTACTATCACTGCTTATTCATACAGTATGAGAGCAGACCCATGATAGGCCGCATCGCAGGTACCCTCATTGAGAAAAATCCCCCACAATTACTGGTCGATTGCCAGGGTGTTGGCTATGAAGTCGATGTTCCAATGAGCACGTTTTACAACTTGCCAGCGCTCGGTGAAAAAGTAGCCCTTCTCACTCATCTCGCCATACGCGAAGATGCGCATGTGCTTTTTGGCTTCGGCACTTCTGAAGAGCGCTCTACGTTCCGTCAGCTGATCAAGATTAGTGGCGTTGGTGCTCGCACGGCACTGTCCATTTTATCCGGCATGTCGGTGGCAGATCTGGCGCAAGCGATTACCTTGCAGGAAGCAAGCAGATTGACCCGTGTCCCAGGTATTGGCAAAAAAACCGCAGAACGATTATTACTCGAATTAAAAGGCAAACTCGGTGCGGATATAGGTGCGGCAAGCGCGGCATTTGCTGCTGGCGATCATAGTTCGGATATTCTCAATGCCTTGTTGGCGCTAGGCTATTCCGACAAGGAAGCGCTGCTGGCATTAAAATCCTTACCTACCGGTACTGGCGTTTCTGACGGCATCAAGCTGGCCCTTAAATCTCTGTCTAAAGGCTAAATTAAAGATATCTCATGAGCATACAGACCGATAATCTCTCCTCCAATTTCAGCGAAGCACGCATCATCTCTGCTACGCCTACATCGCCACAAGAAGAAGCGATAGAGCGTGCGCTGCGCCCCAAGCAACTCGATGAATATGTGGGGCAAGAAAAGATTCGCGGTCAGCTGGAGATTTTTATTGGTGCTGCACGCAAACGCAAAGAAGCGCTTGACCACACCTTATTATTTGGCCCGCCCGGCCTCGGCAAAACAACATTGGCACATATCATCGCGCGCGAAATGGGCGTGAATTTGCGCCAAACCTCAGGACCGGTTTTGGAACGCGCCGGCGATCTTGCAGCACTCTTGACGAACCTCGAAGCAAATGATGTTTTATTCATCGATGAAATCCATCGCCTGTCGCCAGTAGTTGAAGAAATTTTATATCCCGCGCTGGAAGACTATCAGATCGACATCATGATTGGTGAAGGCCCTGCTGCGCGTTCAGTCAAACTTGATCTGCAACCGTTTACCCTAGTCGGTGCCACGACACGCGCTGGCATGTTGACCAACCCCCTACGCGACCGCTTCGGTATCGTCGCCCGTTTGGAATTTTATACCGCTGAAGAATTAACCAAAATCGTCACTCGCTCCGCTGCTCTACTGAATGTACCAATTCAAGCCGATGGAGCGCATGAAATTGCCAAACGCGCGCGCGGCACTCCCCGAATCGCCAATCGTTTACTTCGCCGGGTACGCGATTACGCCGAGGTAAAAGGCAACGGAGAAATCTGCAAATCCACTGCCGATGCTGCCTTGATTATGCTTGACGTCGATGCGGTCGGTTTTGATGTAATGGATAGAAAACTGCTTGAAGCTATCCTCTTCAAATTCGGCGGTGGTCCGGTCGGCTTGGACAATGTAGCCGCCGCTATTGGTGAAGAGCGTGACACGATAGAAGATGTGTTGGAACCTTATTTAATACAGCAAGGTTACCTGCAAAGAACACCTCGAGGGCGTATTGCGACCCCTAGTGCATATGCCCACTTTGGCATCACGGCGCCGAACACAGGGCCAAATGGTGAGTTATGGATTACTAACTAAATCCTTGCACAATTGTGTGACCTCATTGACAATCGAGGCTCAATCAAATTGTGCATTACATCATGTTAATGTCATCTCTTGTGGATCGTTTTGCCCACCAGCTACTGGAGGCTAGGGCGCATTCAAGAAGTTTAGCGCCAATCTCAAGCGTATCGACTTTGAGTATCGCGGATGCTTACGATATTGCGAAACGCCTGGACGCTATCCGCATAGCAGAAGGTGAACGGCCAATAGGCAGGAAATTGGGGATAAGCAAGCGCCAGTTTTGGCGAAATGAAAACACTCAGGACGTACATCAGGGACTAATATTCACCACCTTGTTTTCCAGTACGGTGAGGTTCTTAGATGACTCCTTTACAATACAAAGTCTTGCGGGAGCGAGAGAGCCGAAAATAGAGCCGTTAGTGGTTTTTAAGTTAGCCAAAACTCCTTCTACAAACGCAACTTTGTATGAATTGTCAGATTGCCTGGAATGGATGGCGCATGGACTGGAAATAGTGGTTAACCCATTTAACGACAGTACATTTGAAATATCTGACGCAATAGCCGCCTTCGGCATGCATGGTGCCTTGTTGATTGGAGAACCGCATATTTTGTCTAACTCGACACGACACCAGCTTGGAGACGTCTTGGCCGACGCCAGTATTTCATTGTCGTGCGAAGAGAGACTGCTTGGTGCCGGTTATGGCAGCAATGTCATGCTCAATCCACTGAATGCGCTCTGGCATTTGCATCAATTGATTAATTCCCAAACTCGATTTCCACCTTTACATACGGGCGAAATCATTTCCAGCGGATCGTGGACAATGGCTTATCCGATAAGGGCGGGGCAAACCTGGACTACTGCGTTTTCTGGTATCAGTCTTGCGGGCTTATCTTTGTCATTTGTCTGACTACTGACGAAGCCGCTCATTATCCGAATTAATTACACGTTTAGACAAAAATAAAGGCTACCGAAGTAGCCTTTATCATTATTCATATCTAAAAATACATCAAGCAATCATTAGAAAGAATGATTCATACCTACAGCAAAGCGTTTCGCGTGGTCTTTACCGACTGCAATCAAATTTGCCGCCATGGATACATCAGCTGCTGCTGCTGAGCCAGCTTTAATGTATGTGAAAGATGTGTAAAGAGTTGTACGTTTGCTGAACGCATATTTTGCAATACCAACGTACTGATCTGCTTTACCAGCGCCCAAAGGAGATGTTCCAGATAAAGTCGTACCATAGTAAGCTGCTGTCAATGTTGTAGCAGGTGACAACGCGACATCGCCACCGAGTCCAAATACAGCAATTTTACGTGTACTCTGAGCACCGCCAGTAACAGTATTTTCTACGAAAGTCGCTTTTAAAGTGACGGCGTCAGCCGCTTTCAGTTTTCCACCGACGGCGTAAGTCTCGATTGACGAAGTGCCAGTGGCATCTTTTGCTTTACCGTAAGCAACTGCAACACCAGAAACGCCATCTGTGAAATAAGCAGAACCACCTGCGTAAGACATAGCAGATAAACTCGTAGTAGTTTCGCCCATTGCATACATTACCGAACCACCGACACCATACGCATTAGTTGGCGTCACGTATTTAACAGAATTCGATTGACGCAATGCAGAAGAATTGGCGCCATTAACACCCCAACCACCGTACAAGGCACCAGAATTTTGCGCACCGTACAAAACGTTAGGATTGCTAGGTGCATGTGCCAGACCCATAGGATCTGCCATAGCTAAAACAGTGATACCAGCCAGGTTTTGGCGACCCATAGTAATTGCACCAAAATCGCCAGACATACCGACTGTCGCGGCACGATCAAAAATTGAAGTTGTTGAAGTAGTTGCCGGATTAGATGCAGATGGAACGCCGAGTGCGCCTGTATCATTCGACAATGTACCTTCGAGATTAAAATTGGCCTTCAAATTACCGTCCAAAACCTCAGACCCAGAGATACCCCAACGTGAAGTAGACAACACGCCAGCATCAAGCCTCATTGTGCGTGCACCTGCAGCACTTTGATTATCTGTAGAAACAACACCAGCGTCGATGATACCGTACAAAGTAACTGAAGATTGAGCTGAAGCGCTGGCGGCAAACGCGCCAAAAATTGCGAAAGCGATAAGTGATTTTTTCATTAAGTGATTCTCCAAAAGAGTCGCATGAGGTTAACTGGCCAACTACAGCAATACCAGTCACGAATAATTATTAAGTCTTGCCAAGACTTCGAAACCTGCTGATTAAGAAGCTGTCTACCATTGGAACAAAAACCACGAATTTGCGCAAAGAGTAATTGCGAACGGCCGTATTTAAGCAAATTATATGTCGCATAAGCGCAACAATAGCTACTTTAATGAATGCATGTTTAATAATTATTCTATTTGATTTTATTGCATTGCAATAATTAAATCTGCATGTTAAAGACGTAATGGTAAGAAAGCGATAAAATTATTATTCCATTTTAAATAATAGCAAATATGCCATTTTTCAACATAGATCACATCCTGATCAACTTTGATCGAGCTTTGCGTGTAGTTTCAGGACAAGCCAAGGCTACACGAGAAAATCCAGCGCAAGATATTTCAATCGATAACTTATCCGAAAAGCAACAGTTGCATAGTGCTGGCTTGATGCGTGTCAATCACGTAGGTGAGATATGCGCACAAGCCTTATACGATGCGCAAGGGCAATTTTCACAAACACCCGCCATCAGCCAGCAATTTTCACATTCGGGCAACGAAGAAGAAGACCATCTCGCATGGTCCGGACAAAGAATTGCCGAATTAAACTCGCACACAAGCATACTCAATCCATTCTGGTATGTTGGCGCGTATACCTGCGGCTTCATCGCTGCGCGCTGCGGCGATGCTGCAAGCCTGGGCTTTGTGGTTGAGACTGAACGACAGGTAGCAGCCCATCTCGCCAGTCATTTGGAGAAACTACCTGCCGAAGATCTGAAGTCGCGCGCCATCGTCGAACAGATGCGTGTAGACGAAATTGCTCATGGAGCGGCGGCGCAAGCTTTAGGCGCGAGTGAAATACCCGCTCCGGTCAAAGCAGTAATGGCTTTGATGGCGAAAGTCATGACGACGACAGCGTATTATGTTTGAGCTAATCGAACAAAAGATAAGCAACAAAGTCAGCAATTAAGTTTATCCAATTTGGCGATACTTAAATCTAATAGCTTCATACCAAATTGGCCAAAATTAATATGCGCACGGGCACTGTTGCCGCTGCCTTCAATATTCACAATGACGCCTTCGCCAAACTTGGCGTGCGCCACGCCTTGACCGATACGCCAGCCACTGCCCGTTTGATTCTTAGTAAATCCTTGCGCAATCATATTCGCACCTGATTCCGGTGCCTCGTCCCAGGCTGATTTTTTATTGCCAAACCAATTCGCCTGCACTTTAGGCGATAGCCATTTCAGCGATGCTTCGGGCATCTCGTCAAAAAATCTTGAGCGCATGTTGTAACGCGTCTGGCCATGCAGCATGCGGGTTTGCGAGAAGCTGATGTACAGCCGCTTGCGCGCACGCGTGATCGCCACATACATCAATCGCCGCTCTTCTTCAACGCCACTTTCTTCCTTGGCGCTGTTCTCGTGCGGAAACAAGCCTTCTTCCAGCCCGGTAATAAACACCGCATCAAACTCCAACCCCTTGGCGGCGTGCACCGTCATCAACTGCAAGGCGTCTTGACCGGCTTGCGCCTGATTGTCACCTGCCTCCAACGAGGCGTGTGACAAAAAGGCTGAGAGCGGAGACATGATCAAAGGCAAAGCCGCATCCGCATCAATAATTTCTACGCCATCCGGTGCAGCGATAAAGCTGGCGGCCGACGCCGATGAGGGGCCGCTCAAGGCAGGCGCATTATGACCAAAGCCTTCTTCCGAAACAAACAAGGTAGCTGCATTGATCAGCTGCTCCAAGTTCTCTATACGATCGGCACCTTCTTTTTCGGTCTGATAATGTGTCAGCAAAGAGCTGATATCCAGCACCACTTTCACCATTTCCGGCAGAGGCAGGTTTTGCGTTTCGAAACGCGCGCCTTCGATCAGCTTGACGAAATTACCCAGCGAAGTACCGGCCTTGCCCGCCACGTAAGGCACTGCTGCATACAGGGAAATGCCATACTGCCTGGCAGCATCCTGCAGTTGTTCCAGCGAACGCGCACCAATGCCACGGGTGGGAAAATTCACCACGCGCAGAAAGGCCGAATCATTGTGCGGGTTATCCATTAGCTGCATGTAGGCAATCGCATGCTTGATTTCGGCACGTTCAAAATAACGCTGACCGCCATAAACGCGGTAAGGCAAACCCGCCGTGAATAGCGCATGTTCCAACACGCGCGATTGCGCATTCGAGCGGTACAAGATTGCGATCTCGCTGCCGTTTGATCCTTCGCGCATCAGGTTTTTTGCTTCTTCTACTATCCATTGCGCTTCCTGAATATCGCTGGTCGATTCAGAGATACGCACCAGCTCGCCATGCCCGGCATCAGTGCGCAGGTTCTTGCCGAGACGCTTGCTGTTATGCTCGATCAGCGCATTTGCGGTATCGAGAATGTGGCCGTGCGAGCGGTAATTCTGTTCCAGCTTGATCAGATTCTTGACCTGAAATTCGCGCTCGAACGCCGACATATTCCCAACATTGGCGCCGCGAAAAGCATAAATACTCTGATCATCATCACCGACCGCAAACACCGCCGCCTGCGTACCTGCCATCATTTTTAGCCACTTGTATTGCAGGTCATTCGTGTCTTGAAACTCATCGACCAGAATGTGCTTGAAGCGCGCTTGATAATGTTCACGCAAGGGTTGATTGCGACTGAGTAATTCATAAGTACGTAGCAAGAGTTCAGCAAAATCTACCACACCTTCACGCTGGCATTGCGCATCATAGAGATCGTACAGCCCCACCATCTTGCGATTGAAATCGTCATAGGCATCCACTGCCGCAGCGCGCAAACCCTGATCCTTGGCGCTGTTGATGAAGTACATCAACGTACGTGGAGGGAATTTTTCGTCGTCGATATTATTCGCCTTCAGCAAGCGCTTGATGAAGGATAGCTGATCCGAGGAATCGAGAATCTGAAAGGTCTGCGGCAAACCAGCATCGCGGTGATGTGCGCGCAATAAACGGTTGCACAAACCATGAAAAGTGCCGACCCACATGCCGCGTGTATTAATCGGCAACATAGCGGACAAGCGCGTCAGCATTTCTTTCGCTGATTTATTGGTGAATGTCACCGCTAGTAAACCTTGCGGGGAAATTTGCCCGGTCTGTATCAGCCAGGCGATGCGGGTAGTCAGCACGCGGGTTTTACCAGAGCCTGCACCAGCTAAGATCAGCGCCGATTGGGCGGGTAAGGTGACGGCAGCGAGCTGCTCGGGATTGAGGTTATGAAGAAGATTTTGCATCCCGTGATTATACGGGACTGCGCCGCTTAAGACTCCGCATCCGCCCTAGCGTTAAACAAACTCACGAACTCCCGCGCCGCAGCTTGCGGATCAACAGCCAGATACACGCTGCTGATGGCCGCCACCATATTGGCACCGGCTACAATCAGCGGCTGGCAATTCTCGACTGTCATACCACCGATCACCACATTCGGTAAAGCAATCGCGGCACAAGCCGTGCTGACGATGTCGAAATCGGTCGTGACTGGATATTTCTTGACGCGCGAGGGATAAAAACCACCGAAGGCGACATAACTCGCGCCGGCTGCATGGGCAGTATGCGCCAGCGACAAATCACCGTAGCAGGATGCGCCGACGATTTTTTCAGAACCAACAGCGGCGCGGGCATGCGCGACACTGATATCGGCACCACCGACATGCAGGCCATCCGCGTCGAGCGTCAGACATAGCTCGACATGGTCATTGATGATGAAGGGAACCTCAAAGAGGCGACACAATTCCAGCAAGGCGCTAGCCTGCTCGTAGCGCAAGATGGCATCGGCAAATTTGTGGCGATACTGCACGATGGCGGCGCCGCCCAGCAAGGCTTGCTCGGTCACCTTAATGAGTCTTTCGGTGTCGTCCCAATCTGGAGTGACGAGATAAAGTCCGGCTAGCTTGTACATGTTTTTTTGAATAAAGTTAAGGCGCGGTTGGAAATTCAATTCTCGGGATGCAGGCCAAGGCGCAAACCGGAGCAATACGTCGGTATTGCGAGGATTTGCAACACAGGAATGTGCCCGAAAATTGGATTTATAGCTGCGCTCAAAGGAAATGCCTACATGGGATCAACTGCCCGTTTGTAATCGAGTAAGCCTGTTGCAAACTGCGCTGGCTAAAATCCTGCGCCAGTTGCAGGCTGGTTCGCATGTCCTTGCCCATCGCGAGTTGAGCGGCAATCGCTGACGCCAGCGTGCAGCCACTGCCGTGAAATTCTCCCGGCAATCGCGGCCATTTCCAATCAAGTTGACCGTTTGCACCAAACCACAAATTGCAGACCTGCTCGTCGCTACCATGGCCGCCCTTGATCAGCACATCATTACAGCGATGAATTAACAAAGCCTGCGCCTGCGCCCTGGCATCCTGAGCATCTGGCGCCAGACGTTTGGCTTCGGGCAAATTCGGCGTGATCAGGGTGGCGACTTTCAATAAAGGTTGCAGCGAAGCCACCGCATCATCCAGCGCCAACGCATCGCCTTGACCGCTACCCAACACCGGATCTAAAATCACCGGCAAACCTGGCTGTTGTAGCTGGATTTTTTGTATGAAATTAGCAATCGCCGCCGCATTTTTTCCATGCGCGACGATGCCTATTTTGATCGCCGCAATTGGCATCTTGGCGACCAAGGTCATCGCCTGTTGCAAGATGATTTGCGCGTCGACCGCATGCACCGCATACACATGGTCGTTGTCTTGCACTGTTAATGCGGTGATCACCGGCAGGGCATGTGCCCCCTGCGCAGCAATCGCTTCTATGTCGGCCTGAATGCCAGCGCCACCGCTAGGGTCATGGCCGGCAAACACCAGTACGCATGGCCGACTTTTTTTGCTCATCAAACCACCCGGCCTGCCATCGGCGAAGACGGTGATGCGGCAAATTTTTTATCTATGCGCCCCGCCAGAAAAGCCTCACGACCGGCCTGTACCGCCAGGCCCATGGCGCGCGCCATGCGTAGCGGATCTCTGGCACCGGCGATCGCGGTATTCATCAGCACACCGTCGCAACCAAGCTCCATCGCAATCGCCGCATCGGATGCCGTACCGACACCGGCATCGACTAGCACCGGCACCTTAGCCTGCGCAATAATCAGCGAGAGATTCCACGGATTTAAAATGCCCATACCAGAACCGATCAGCGATGCCAACGGCATGATGGCGACACAACCAATGTCTTCCAGCATGCGCGCCTGAATCGGGTCATCGCTGCAATACACCATAACATCGAAGCCATCCTTGACCAGCACTTTGGCCGCCTTCAGCGTCTCCGGCATATTCGGGAACAAGGTTTTTTCATCACCCAGCACTTCGAGTTTACAGAGCTGCTGGCCGCCGAGAAGTTCACGCCCGAGTTGCAGAGTGTAGATCGCATCTTCGGCGTTATAGCAGCCGGCAGTATTCGGCAAGATCGTGTACTTACTCGGTGGCACCGCATCGAGCAAACTCGGCGCGTTTGGATCTTGCCCTATGTTGACACGGCGTATCGCTACCGTAATGATTTCGGCTCCACTAGCCTCGGTTGCCAAGCGCGTTTGCTCTAAATCTTTGTATTTTCCACTACCGACCAGCAAGCGCGAGCGGTAAGTTTTGCCGGCGATGAGCAGGCCTTCGTTGATTGTTTCTGTTTGCATGATTTTCTTCTATTATGTAGGGTGCGCCGTGCGCACCAGAGCTAATGAATACGACGGTGCGCATGGCGCACCCTACCCGTCTTCAACCGCCACCAATTGCTCGTACCACATCCACTTTATCCTGCGCTTGCAATAGCTGATTTTGCCATTGCGCGCGAGGGATAATTTGGCGATTCACTGCGACAGCAATCGCTTGCCCGGATAAATTTAAGGTGGCTATCAGCGCCGCTAAAGAATTTTCTTTTTCCAGCTGATAGGCATCACCGTTTAACGCAATCGTAATCATTGTTTTTTGTAAATCTCAGCGCCAGATTTCACAAATTCGATGGACTTGACTTCCATCCCCTGCTTCAAGGCGGCGATCTCGCTGATGCCTTGCTTAGCGGCGTAATCGCGTACTTCTTGCGTGATCTTCATCGAGCAAAAATGTGGCCCGCACATAGAACAGAAATGCGCGACTTTAGAAGAATCCTTAGGCAAGGTTTCGTCATGAAATTCACGTGCTTTATCTGGATCAAGACCGATATTAAATTGATCCTCCCAGCGGAATTCGAAACGCGCTTTCGACAAAGCATTGTCGCGGATCTGCGCACCGGGATGTCCCTTGGCCAGATCGGCCGCATGGGCAGCGATCTTATAGGTGATGATGCCGTCCTTGACATCGGCTTTGTTTGGCAAACCAAGATGTTCTTTGGGTGTGACGTAACACAGCATGGCGGTGCCGTACCAGCCGATTTGCGCTGCGCCTATGCCGGAAGTGATGTGGTCGTAGCCAGGTGCGATGTCGGTGGTCAAGGGACCCAAGGTATAGAAAGGCGCTTCGTGACATTGCTCGAGTTGCAGATCCATGTTCTCCTTGATCAGATGCATCGGTACATGGCCGGGGCCTTCTATCATCACCTGTACGTCATGCTTCCAGGCGATCTGCGTCAGTTCTCCCAAGGTCTTTAGTTCACCTAATTGCGCCTCATCATTGGCATCATAGATAGAGCCTGGGCGCAGGCCATCGCCTAGCGAAAACGAGACATCGTAAGCTTTCATGATTTCGCAAATATCTTCGAAATGCTCGTACAAGAAACTTTCCTTATGATGCGCCAGACACCATTTCGCCATGATGGAACCACCGCGCGAAACGATACCCGTCATGCGCTTGGCTGTCATCGGCACATAGCGCAGCAAGACCCCGGCGTGTATCGTGAAGTAATCCACGCCCTGCTCGGCTTGCTCTATCAGAGTATCGCGGAAGATTTCCCAGGTCAGGTCTTCGGCCTTGCCATTCACCTTTTCCAGAGCCTGATAAATCGGTACGGTACCGATAGGCACAGGCGAATTGCGGATGATCCATTCGCGGGTTTCGTGTATATGTTTTCCGGTCGAAAGATCCATCACGTTATCGCCGCCCCAACGTATCGCCCAGGTCATTTTTTCGACTTCTTCACCTATTGATGACGTCACTGCCGAGTTGCCGATATTCGCGTTGATCTTGACCAGAAAATTGCGCCCGATGATCATCGGCTCGACTTCCGGATGATTAATATTCGCCGGAATAATCGCCCGACCGCGGGCGATTTCGGAACGCACAAATTCCGCTGTAATTTCATCGGGGATGGAGGCACCAAAAGACTGGCCTGGATGTTGGCGACCCATGACTTCCGCCAATCGCGTCCCCATAGGGCCGGAGGATTTCAGCTCATCCAGATATTGCCTGCGCTGCAGGTTTTCGCGGATCGCGATGTATTCCATTTCCGGGGTAATGATGCCCTGTCTTGCATAATGCATCTGACTGACGTTCTTACCCGGCAAGGCGCGGCGCGGCTTGCGTGTCAAGTTAAAACGCAGTTCGGCCAGTGCCGGATCATTCAGCCTTTCTACGCCATAATCGGACGAAGGCCCCGCCAATTCCTCAGTGTCATTGCGCTCGGCTATCCAGGCACCACGTACCGATGCCAAGCCAGAACGTATATCGATATGAGCAGCAGGGTCCGTGTAAGGGCCTGAAGTATCGTAGACGTAGATCGCTGGGTTTTTTTCTGAACCAAACATGGCAGGCGTATCTGATTGGCTGATCTCGCGCATAGGCACGCGTATGTCTGGCCGACTACCTTCGATATAAATTTTGCGGGAATTTGGTAAAGCTTGAATCGCAGCAGCATCGACTGTCGCTGTGACGGATAAAAACTTGGGATTGGCATTCATATTACGTGTGGCTCCTCTGCGTATTGCATGTTGGCATGGAGCCAGCAAAGGAGTTTCCGTCATGGCGGCAAAGTTGAGACTATTGCGCCGGGTTCGGCTGCTTCCCTTCGCTGGCATTATCCAGATCAGGTTCAAGGGTATTTCTCACCCGACAAAAAAGCATTGTCAGGACCCCTAGCGTTTTACTTAATTGGTATTACAAATCATTAGCCGTATTGTTTTTTAGGATATGTTCTAAAAAAACCGACCAGACGAGCATTATAACGGCATGCTTACATTCTCAAAACTTTTTTAAATCTTGGTTTCTCTTAAATCTAACTTCTTTGCCTGAACCGGTCCTATCACTTCAATAAGCTCAACCATACCACCGGCAATTGCGGCCGACAAATCGTGATCTAATACCGGTATAGCTTGTTCATACGGCACCAGCAAATTTGCCAACCCGTAGGCACGATTACGTCCATGTGCCTTTCCCAAATACAATGCCATGTCTGCCATTTGCAGAGCTTTTTCCCACCCGCATACATTTTCCGGCACACCTGAAAAGGGGAGTGATATGAAACCCGCCGTGATTGTTACTGGTATCTGAAGTTCACCAACTTGTATCTGTTCTTCTCCTATTGCACTTAGTGCACGATCGACCAAACCTGAAATTTGCGCAGGATTGGATTTGGGAGAGTAAATCAAAAACTCCTCACCACCCCAACGCAATACCATATCCGTATCACGCACCGCACTTTTGAGACGCTTTGCCACCTCAGTCAAAACAACATCGCCGACCGAATGACCCCAAGTGTCATTAATATGTTTAAACAAATCAATGTCCATCAAGATCAGGCAATCGGGGTTTTGCTCGCCGCCATCGCGACGTTCGTGTTCAGCTAGAACAACTCTCGATTTCATTAAGTCTAAAAATGAGCGACGATTATACAAGCCAGTCAATGGGTCACGAATGGCATGAAATTCTAGCTGCTTGTTAGCATTCTGTAGTTGCTCGTTAATTTTCCGAACACGCCTGTAAAGTAGATAAATGAACACTCCTGCCATCACTGTAACCACAGCGCCAAGCAAAGTAATAATCTGCCGCAAGTGACTATTCTTGATGTCGGCGTCCTTCAAATCATTTTCTTTTCCAAGCAGCTCAATTTGCCTTTGTCTTTGATCTGCACTAAATTTTTCTTGCAATCCCGCTACAGCAATGGCGCGATCAGAACGAAATAACTCATTACTCAGTGTTTGTTGCTCACGCAACGTCGCGTAAGCTTCTTTGTACATTCCAACTTTTTCATACATGCTGGCAAACTCGCCAATCGCGGATTCGACTTCAACTGTGGAATGAGAATCTTTGTAATATTTAATCCCAGTATTTACGTAGTCAATACCGTCCTTAGTTTTGCCCTGCCCCATCAATGCAAAGCCCAAATTCATTTTGGCAGTTGCAATTCCAGGTTTATCGTTGACGGCTTCATCTATCGCGATAGTTTTCCTGGAATAATATTCAGCCTTAGGGTAATTTTTAGCGATAAGGTAATAATCAGAAATATTGCTTAATGCAGTTGCTTCCGCGTTAGGTATATTTGCTTCAATACCGATTTTCAGCTCTCTTTTATACGCCTCAAGAGACTCTTCGCTTCGTCCCAAATTTGATAAAGCGATACCTTGAATATTGCTCAACGAAGCAACAATTTTTGGTGAGTTAACGGAAGAAGAAAGTGCTAGCGCTTCATTTGCCGTAGTCAGACACTTTTCTGGATCCTTCATATTCCAGTAAAGATTAGCGATTGTATTTAGTCTATATATTTTTGACTGAAGCTTACGTCGTGGTTGCAAATCAGATAAACGCAAAGTCTCCAAATAGTGCGCGAGTGCCTGTTCAAATTTACCTTGAATATTGTAGACAGCACCTATCGCAAGATTCAAACGCAAATTCACTTCGGGGTCTTTATTATTTTTAATTGACTCTTGGATTTCCTTCAATTTAACCAGTGCAACTTCCGGTTTTCCGTCATCCAAAATTTGTAAGCTTTTTGATATTTTTGCCAGCGCGATGGCATCCTTGTTTTGATGTTTTTCTGCAAAATCAAGAAACTCTGCGATTGTCGCTTCTGCGAGCTTGATTTTTCCCGCGTCAAAATACAGGCTAACAAGGATTTTGAAGGTCTCTAGTCGAATTGTGTCACTCGTTTGATTGGTCTGTT
>JANYFV010000433.1 GCA_025359635.1 Undibacterium sp.
CTATTTTTTTCTTATTGATTGATTCGTATCAATATCCACATCAACCTGGTGAGAGTAAAGTAAATCAAGTACAAATATTAGGGGTGTATTTTGACCAAACTTCATTTTCTGGGCGCCGCAGGTACAGTGACAGGATCACGCTACCTGATAGAAGCTGAAAACCAACGATTGATGATCGACTGCGGCCTATTTCAAGGTTACAAGCAGCTACGCCTGCGTAACTGGGAAGCACCTCCCTTCAATCCCAAAAGCATAGACGCAATTTTACTGACGCACGCACATCTGGATCACTCTGGCTTCTTACCACTTATGGTCAAGAAAGGATTTCGGGGGAAAATTTATTGTACGGAAGCGAGCTTCGAATTATGCAAACTATTACTCAGAGACTCAGCCAGATTGCAGGAGGAAGAAGCTGGGTATCTGAATCGTCACCATCTTTCGAAACACCCCGAAGCCTTACCGCTGTACGACAGTGATGATGTCAGCCAGACGCTCAAGCAATTCGTAAAAATACAGGAGCATCACAAAATAAATCTTGCTGACAACATAAGCGCCAAATGGATACCAAATGGCCATATCTTAGGCTCCTGCAGTATTGCTTGTGAGGTTGATGGTGCGCAAATTCTATTCTCGGGTGATTTAGGCCGTCCAAACGACCTCATCATGAAGAAACCTGAAATTCCAGAACGTCCTGATTATTTAATCGTGGAATCGACGTATGGAAATCGGGAGCACGAGCACGCCAACCCGGCAGATCAACTCAAAGAAATTATTAACGCGACGATTCATCACGGTGGATCAGTACTTATTCCATCTTTTGCTGTTGGTCGCGCGCAGACCTTGATCTACCTCCTCTATCAATTACGTAAAAGTAAGCAAATTCCAGAATTCCCGATCTATCTTGATAGCCCGATGTCAGAAAGCGCAACGAGCATTTATCATCATTTTGAAGAAAATTTAAAATTAAATTCCGATGATGTCGATGCCATGATCGCCATGACGAAATGTGTGAAAACGCCCGAAGAATCAAAGCGATTAAATTCGGAAAGATGGCCTAAGGTCATCATTTCTGCGAGCGGCATGGCGACAGGAGGAAGAGTATTGCATCATATGAAAAATATGGCGCCAGATGACAGAAATGCGATTCTTTTTTGCGGCCATCAAGCGGGGGGAACCCGTGGTGAATCATTGATCAATGGTGCTAATACGGTGAGAATTCATGGCCAAGACATCAAAGTGCGTGCCAAGATAGTAAAAATCGATGGCTTGTCAGCCCATGCGGATGCAAATGAAATTATTGCGTGGTTGCAGCACTTCAAACCGGCACCTATTCGAACATTTATCACTCACGGAGAGCCGGCATCTGCAGATGCGCTGCGTTTAAAAATTGAGCGAGAACTCAACTGGTCATGCGAAGTCCCTGAACACCTCAGTTGCTATCATATCGAAGGAAAACATACTGAGCCAATCAAGATGCCGCCAAAACTTTGATCAATTTTCTTCTGTCTTCTTATACGCATGTGGTACGAGCAACACCAAATCAGTCAATGCTATCGCAACACAGGGCAAAATCATGCCCTCTTCTTTTTCCTCCTTACTCAAACCTGGCCACTCTATTTTATACGCGACCTGACCACTGACAAGCGAGCACATACAAGTGCGGCAACTACCATTGCGGCAGGAGTTCGGCAAGGCGATTCCGGCAATGAGTGCGGCTTCTAAAACACTAGACTCTTCACTCACTGAAAAACGCCAATCTTGCTGCTGCAATTTTGCTTCAAAATTTTGCGGCTTTCGCTCTTCCGGCATCAAAATCAATCCACTCTCTTCTTAATTTAATTACGTACAAATTTTTATAGCACACGTGGCAACAATGTAGCGCGATGTAATCAGGATTATCAAGATATACAGTGCCAAATTGATGCCTTGTTTTTATCTATTTTTTCTCCTATATTTAAAATCCGGGTTAAAGTTTTTGGGAGAGAATAAATGGTTGCGGCTGAATTGCTAAAACAACAATCTCATCATCAGGAATATACCGAAAGGAGAAATAGAAGCGCATCTTTTTTCACATTAAAACAACTCGCTCCATGGGAAGTTGTAGAAGGAGTCATGTTAGAAGACGGCTATGCGTCCGATGACGCAACACCTTCAGGAAAAATGCGCGAAGTTTGTCCTTACTGCAACAATGTTCCATTGGCCTTGATATTGCGCTACAAACATGTCAAACGCGCACACTTGTTTTGCGAAAACTGCACCCGCTGTTTTGATGCGCTTTACCCAGATGGTACATCAGCACTTGCGATTGGTGCTGTAATGCTCGTTTAAATCGAGGCGATATCAAGGCGCCTCTCAGCAAATTTCATCATGAAATGCGCCCAAAACTGTACCCCGATCTTTCGTCGTCAGACAGCGGCGCTCAAACTACATTTTGCAGACGCATTGCTACACCCATATCACCAGACACTTTAAGTTTTCCGGCCATAAATCCGCTTACCGCATTTAATTCACCCGATAGCATCGCGCCTAAGTCCTCTAATGCCAGGGAAACGGTGCAAATGGCATCCAGGTTTTCATTACTCACGGTATTCGGTTTCGTTAAACCATCTACGTACACCACTCCACTGTCACCACAATCAAATTTAAGCGTCGCATTTAAACTGCTGTCTTCGCCTACTTTTGCGCGAATCGCATCTGTACAAGCTTGTAAATCCATAAGTTCCCCATCATCCTAAATTTTAAAAAATTTTTATTTCAAGACACAAGTGAGCATCCAGTAATGTCCATTGCGGAACACTCTGATGTCACGCGCTGCCAAGCCGATTCTCTTGCGAAGAAAACTATCAGTATGGAAATTTTTGACGATTTCAACTCGAGTGCCATCTTCTTGCATTCTTAATTGAAAGGTGTTGCCATCCATATCTGTACGGGCAATTGGAAGGCTGCTACCTTCAACATCGTTGTCATCGATCAACACCAGAAGGCTGCCTTTACCGACAGTTTTTACGATCTGAGCCAAAACATTTGCCTGCTCTTCTCTTTCGATATGCGACCATAAAAATCCAGCAAAGCATGCCGAATATTGTTCTCCGTTTGCGGCAGGCATAGCAAAAACATCGGCCACAGAAAATGCCACGCGTTCAGATGGATACTCCTTGCTCTGAGCATTATCCAGCATCACTTGATTGATATCGGTTGCAAGCACCGATGTCGCGACAGGAGCATAACGCTGCGTCCAATAACCTGTGCCGCAAGCAACTTCTAACACGCGGTGGTCTTCCAACACCCTACATAAGCGTTCTTCCATTGCCATCAAATCAGCTTGACGTTCTGGCTTTTGGTAAATACTTTCGTAATTACTCGCACGTTGTGCATAGTATTTTTTTATTACTTCACGCATCATTTTCTTTCTACTTTCCAAGCGGAGTTAATTTCACTCCAGCGTAATTATTTGGGCATTTTTTGCTTACAAATCGTATGTATCTTTGCCGCCCTGCATGATTTGATCGATCAACTTACGATTCAGGGTTGGTGCAAGCAACTCCATAAATGTATAAATATAGCTGCGTAAGTAAGCACCCTGTTTTACGGCAACGCGCGAAACATTCATGCCAAACAAATGGCCAACTGAAATGGATTTTAAATTGAGATCCCGCTCAGGGTCAAAGGCCATACCTGCAATGATACCAACGCCCATACCAAGCTCTACATAAGTTTTGATGACATCGGCATCAATTGCTTCGAGCAACACATCTGGTTTCAGATTACGGATAGAAAAAGCATGATCGATCTTACTGCGCCCGGCAAAAGCTGCATCATAGGTAATCAATGGATAATGGGCGATTTCTTCCAGCGTGATTGCCTTGGATTTTAACAGTGGATGATCCACCGGCACCACCACCACGTGTTCCCACTGATAACAAGGCAATGACACCAATCCATCTATCCCGGCAATCGCCTCCGTCGCGATGGCTAAATCAGCCTGATCGCGCATCACCATCTCGGCGATTTGTTTGGGATTGCCCTGCAGCAGCGAAAGCCTGACTTTTGGATATTTCTGCATGAACGCCTGCACCACTTTTGGCAAGGCGTATCGTGCTTGCGTATGGGTAGTGGCTATCGTAAAACTACCGCTATCCTGCGCGGCAAATTCTTTGCCAATACGTTTTAAACCATCAATTTCTTGCATGATGAGTTCAACCGATTTCAATACCGCACGTCCTGGCTCGGTTAATCCACGAATCCGTTTGCCATGGCGGGCGAAAATATCGACGCCCAATTCCTCTTCAAATTCGATAATTGCTTTAGAGACGCCCGGCTGAGAGGTGAATAATGCCTTGGCAGCCTCGGTCAGATTAAAATTCTGCCGAACGGCTTCGCGTACGAAACGCAATTGGTGTAAATTCATGAATACTCTCTAAATATGCCGAAAATTAACAGCGAAAACCCCATTTCCCCTTCTTCGCTTATGCATTTAACTGAAGAAAAAATGAAATTAATATACATCCAGAAGTATATAGAAGCGACAGAGAGAATTCCATCCTTGCGCTAAGATTCACCCATTGATAAATGGTCGACGGCTCGAATGCGCAAGGGATTGAATGTCAAAACACTATTTATCATGGTATTCGACCACGCTTTGATCAATCGCGCCAAAAATTGACTTTCCGTTCTTGTCAAACATTTCTATTTTGACGCTATCGCCAAATTGCATGAAAGGCGTAGCCGGTGTTCCGTCCGCAATCATCTCTAACGCACGCTTCTCTGCAATGCAGCTAAATCCCTTGCCCGCATCTTTGTTCGACACCGTACCAGAACCAATGATAGTGCCGGCGCGCGCATTGCGTGTTTTACATAAATGTGTAATGAGCTGCGGGAAAGAAAACACCATATCGACACCGGCATTTGGCTGACCAACCAACACTTTATTCCAGGTCGAGCGCAAGGGTAAATGTACTTTTCCGTCTTTCCACGCATCACCGAGCTCGTCTGGTGTGACCGCCACTGGCGAGAAACTGGAGGCAGGTTTTGATTGAAAAAAACCAAATCCTTTTGCCAGTTCTGCGGGAATTAAATTGCGCAAAGAAACATCATTCACCAACATCAACAAACGAATATGCTGGCCAGCATGCTGCACCTTCACACCCATCGGAACATCGCCTGTGATCACGGCAATTTCACTCTCAAAATCGATGCCCCATTCTTCCGAGCCTAGTTCGATATCATCCATAGGACCAATAAAGTCATCGCTGCCGCCTTGATACATGAGTGGATCATGCCAAAAACTTTCCGGCATATCGGCATTACGCGCCTTGCGCACTAATTCAACATGATTCACATACGAAGAGCCGTCTGCCCATTGAAATGCGCGCGGCAACGGTGCCATGCACAGCTTGGCATCAAAATCAAAAACATTGGTCGCCTTCCCCGCATTTAAACCTTCATACACAGCTTCAAGTTGCGGCTTAATGAAAGCCCAATCATCCAAAGCACGCTGCAATGTAGCCGCAATTCCATTGGCAATTTGCGCCGTTTTCAGATCGCGCGAAACAACGACCAATTGGCCATCACGAGATCCGTCTTTTAATGTAGCAAGTTTCATAAGATGCGTTTATGTAGATGGTGAAAATAAGAAAAATATGTCGACAAATGGGGGCGATTTTACACTACGCCGTGTCTAGCCAGGCGCTCTAGAATTAGCCGTTTATTTTCTGCTATGATAAAAAACCCGTACTTACATCGTGATATTTATGAAAATACTCGACACTGAACGCCTTGTATTGCGCCTGATTACTCCAAATGATGCAGATTTTTATCTTGAGTTAATTAATGATCCGACATGGATCACGAATATCCGAGATATGGGAATACGCACAGTAGCAGCCGCGCGGGAATCGATAATAAATAACCAGATTGCCTCGCAAAATAAAGATGGCTTCAGCTTCTATCTGGTAAGCCGTAAGCTCGACAATGTAGCAATGGGAATGTGTGGTTTAAAAAAACGCGATTTTCTGAACGATGTCGATCTAGGTTATGCTTTTCTGCCACGTTACACCGGTCAAGCTTATGCATTGGAAGCGGCAATCGCGGTGGTGCAATACGCCCGCACAACACTGCGTTTACCTAAGCTCGCAGCGATCACTTCACCTGGCAATCAACGCTCTAATCAATTACTTAAAAAGTTGGGATTTAATTTGGAGCAGGTGCTTGTGCTACCTGGGGAAGAGCGCGACACCAATTTATATGGCCTGGTGCTCACCCCAGCTTAATTTTGATCTTACAAAAATCTGTCCAAAATTTTTCGGCTGTGTTTATCGACTACGTACATATCGCGTATTAAAAAATGGATGCCGTGATTATCAGCAATAAGTAAAGACCCGCGACCAATGCGCCGGATATCTTCCTCCCCCTTCAATACAAAAGCGGTTTCTCCTCTATCCGTTTTGACATGCCATGTGCAAGGCGTAGCGTAGCTGGTAACACTGTCAATGCGCGTAATTTCAGGCATAAATTCACGCCCGGCCAATTCATCCGCAATCAAACCGCGAATCGCTTCTGGTAAATCGGCCAGTTTATCTATCCACGCGACTTCCTCACCGTCCTGCAACACCATAGAAATCCCTTCGTCAGGCGCCTGAATGGGAAAAGCCCGCACCGGGCTGACATTGTCATGCACCTGACCATCGGCAGTCACCAGGACCAAATGATTGAAGGCATTACGTGAGAGTTGAAAATTGATTGACATATTATTCTCCACCGACTTTGGCATTGCGCGCCTGCGCTTCATAGAGGCGGAAGTAAGCGCCCTCACGTGCCATCAAATCATCGTGGCTACCAACTTCAACGACTTGCCCACGATCCAGCACGACTAGTCTGTCTGCCTTATGCAGGGTAGAAAGTCGGTGTGCGATGGCTATCGTGGTACGGCCTTTCACCAGATTATCCAGGGCTTTCTGGATTTCTTTTTCGGTCTCTGAATCGACCGAAGATGTCGCCTCATCCATAATCAAGATACGTGGATCGATCAATAAGGCACGCGCGATTGAAATGCGCTGACGTTCGCCACCGGACAAGCCTTGGCCGCGTTCGCCGACCATAGAATCATAGCCTTGAGGCAGGCGCAAAATAAACTCGTGTGCATGCGCCGCCCTGGCAGAGGCAATAATTTCCTCACGCGTTGCCTGCGGTTTTCCATAGGCGATATTTTCTGCAATTGTGCCAAAAAATAAGAATGGCTCTTGTAGCACCAATCCTATATTGCTGCGAAAATCTGAAATCGCAAATGAGCGAATATCGACACCATCGAGCAAAATGGCACCTTCGCTCACATCGTAAAATCGACAAATCAAGTTCACCAAAGTGCTCTTGCCTGAGCCGCTATGACCGACCAGACCTATCATTTCACCCGGTTTAATGTTTAAGCTAATCCCACGATTAACGGCACGATTGCCATAGCGAAAGCCAACCTCGCGCAAATCGATCTGACCTTTAATTTCTTTCAGCTCTACAGGATTCATGGGCTCTGGAACGCTAGAGACATGATCCAAAATATCGAAAATACGTTTGGCAGCCGATGCCGATTTCTGCGTCACTGAAACGATACGGCTCATGGAATCGATACGGCCATAAAAATTACCGATGAAGGCCACTGCGGCCACCAGCGAGCCCACGGTAATTTCATTGTGCGAGACTTGCCAGATACCGAATGCCCAAACGACCAGTATGCCCAGATCCGTCAAAAACGACACCGTTGGGGAAAACAGTGACCAGACTTTATTCAATTTATCGTTGACCGCCAGATTGTGCTTATTCGCTTCGCGGAAACGGGTTGCCTCCCGTTTTTCCTGGGCAAACGCCTTGACCACACGAATGCCAGGGATGGTATCAGCCAGGACATTCGTAACCTCACCCCAGACCCGATCAATTTTCTCAAAGCCGGTACGCAATTTGTCACGCACTCGATGGATTAGCCAGGCAATTATCGGCAATGGCAGCAAAGTCACCAAGGCCAGCTTGGTATTTATTTGCAGCAAAGCGATAACCGTCATCAGAAACATCAAGACATCGGTCGCAAAATCAAGCAAGTGTAAAGACAGGTACACGCAAATCCGATCACTCTCGCTGCCAACACGCGACATCAGATCACCTGTACGTTTTCCACCGAAGTATTCCAGCGACAGCTTTAATAGATGTTCATAAGTGGTGGTGCGCAGATCGGCACCGATACGCTCCGAAACCAGCGCCAGTATGTAGGTTTTACCCCAACTCAAGAGCCAGGCAACGACCGCAGAACCTAACAAGCCACCAATATATAAAGTGACCAAATGTGGATCGACATGCTGGCCGTTTTGATACGGAATCAAGACCTCATCGGTTAATGGCTTGGTCAGGTAACGCGGAATCATATGTGCCGCAGTTCCCAGCAGCATCAGTGTAAAACCCGCCGCCAGTTGCCAGCGGTACGGACGGGCAAAGCGCCATAACCGAAACAAAGTCCAGGTTGATGGCGGTGTATATACCACTTTCGTGCAGACTGGACATTCATCCTGATCCGGTTCTAAGATCGCTTTACAACTTGGACAAATATTCTCTTCAGTACGTTCTACCGGCAAACCAGTGACATGGCTTTCAAGTTGCTCTTTGAATTGATCGAGTAATCTTATCGCCAATAGATTTTGACCTAAAGTAAAACGCCAGTTCGCTAATTGCCCTTTGTCGTCTAACAATTCGAGATGTCCGACACCAGCATGATCATGATGGCGCAGTTGCAATCCTTTTACGTAGCTCCAGTGATGCCAAACGCTTTCACCCGGCGCCTTCGCCAACAGTCGCCTATCCGTCACAATGAGCAAGCCCTTCACAAAATGAAGGCGAGCATCCAAGTCAACCTCGACAGCGCTTAAAACGTTTTCTCCGCTAGAAAGCTGCATGTTTACTTCGGAACGCCAACTTTCTGGCAGCGTCACAAGTGACTGATTGGCGAACAATTGTTTAGTTGTCATCGTCGAACGGACTCCAGCTCAAGCACATGCCGCCTATTTGGGGCATAGCCTTTAAAATAAAATGTTGATGAAAGTTGCTACGGCATTCAAGGCGTTCAGCGTAAAACAGCTTTAAACTGCGAAACGATGCACCACAGCTTGTCACGGGAGCAGTAATTTACGGTATTCTATCGGAAGAAAAAAATCAGATCCAAATTTGACCTACGAAATTAGCTGTTTTTACCAAAAGGTATCAGTATATCAGCAAGCCTTGTGCGCCAACTTTCCAAGATTTGAAGCTTAAACAAGAATTAAAGGGTAGCTTTTCCAACTATCCTGCCATGAAAAATTAAATACATGACAACGAAGAAGAAAAACATAGAATTTCTCCGTGTAACACATTTACGCGGACCGAACATCTGGACCTATCGACCTGTAATAGAAGTGTGGCTTGATATTGGCGAGCTGGAAAATTTTCCATCGAATACTCTGCCCGGCTTCTATGAACGCTTAATTGCCCAATTGCCTGGCTTAATCGAGCATCGTTGTGGCGTTGGCGAACGCGGCGGTTTTTTAGAACGGCTACGTGAAGGCACCTGGGCCGGGCATATTCTCGAACATGTCGTATTAGAAATACAAAATTTAGCTGGCATGCGAACTGGCTTTGGGCAAACCCGCTCGACTTCTGAGCCAGGCGTGTACAAAATGGCGTTTCGCACACGCCAAGAACAAGTTGGCCGAGCCGCTTTAAATGTCGCGCGCGATTTTCTAATGGCCTTAATTGAAAATCAGGCATTTGATCTTGACAGTAAAGTCATTGAACTGCACGAACTGGTTGATGATCTTTGCCTCGGCCCGAGCACGGCGCACATCGTTGACGCTGCGACTGAACGTCGTATTCCATCTATTCGTTTAACTGAAGGCAATCTGGTGCAACTTGGCCACGCTTCTGCACAGAGACGCATCTGGACCGCGGAAACTGACCGCACCAGCGCGATCGCCGAAAGCATCGCCAGTGATAAAGACCTGACTAAAACGCTGTTGCAATCATGCGGCGTGCCGGTGCCAGAAGGTAGTCTCGTCAAGAGCGCAGCAGAAGCCTGGGAAGAAGCCCAGGATATCGGTGTACCGGTAGTCATCAAACCTTACGACGGCAATCACGGTCGCGGTGTTTCACTCAATCTTATGACCGAAGCTGATGTGACAGCGGCTTACCATCTAGCCGCCCGCAAAGGTGAGAGCGAAAGCGTGATCGTTGAGCGCTATGTCACCGGAAACGAACATCGCTTACTGGTTGTGGGCAAGCATGTTGTGGCCGCTGCAAAAGGTGAAGCGCTATGGGTAGTTGGCAATGGCAAATCAAACGTCATCGAACTAGTCGACGATCAAATCAATACCGACCCGCGCCGCGGCACTAACGAAGATTCACCTTTAATGGCAATTGCGCCGCAACACGGTGCTGAGCATATTTTAGAGCTGGAACGCCAAGGCCTCACCGCCTATTCCATCCCTCTCGATGGACAAAAAGTATTAATCCAACCGAATGGCAATGTCGCGTTCGATGTTACTGACGAAGTACACCCTGAAGTGGCTAAAGCAGCGGCGCTGGCAGCTCGAATTGTTGGTCTTGATATTGCCGGAATTGATCTGGTGGCTGATGACATTTCCCGTCCGCTAGAAGAGCAACGTGGTGCCATCATTGAAGTCAATGCTAGCCCTGGTTTATTAGCCCATTTAAAACCGGCATCGGGCAAACCACGTCCGGTCGGAACTGCCATCATTGCCCATCTATTTGCAGCTGACGAGAGCGGCCGCATTCCTATCGTAGGGGTTGCAGGCACCCATGGAGCGAGCTTAATTTCGCGTTTGATTGCCTGCATACTGAGTGTGAGCGGCAAACATACTGGCGTCGCCTGTGCTCAAGGCTTGTTTCTGGATCAAAAACACGTCGTCAAAACCGATTGCGCAAAATGGGATGCTGGCCAACGCCTATTGCTTAATCGCTCGGTGCAAGCTGCGGTGTTTGAAACCAATGCACGCATGATTTTGACTGATGGTTTGGCGTACGACAAATGCACTGTTGGTGTCGTCACCGACATGGATGGACATGCAGACCTGGCTGAATTTTATGTCACAGAAGCTGAGCAGATGTTTAAAATTCTGCGTACACAAATTGATGTCGTGTTGCCGCACGGCGCTGCGGTTCTCAATGCAGCCAATCAACAGGTGCTGGAACTGGCAGAACTATGTGATGGAAAAGTGATTCTTTACGCGCTTGATGCCGGAATAGAGGCGATGGTAAAGCATCGTGAAAAAGGTGAGCGCGTGGTATTTTTACGCGATAACGAGATCGTCCTTGCAAACGCTGAAAACGAAACTGTATTACTGTCATTGTCAGCACTTAAATCCACCACATCGGACCAGGCTGAAAATGTCATCGCGGCAGTGGCCGCGGCCTGGGCTTTGGACATTCCAGCAGAACTGATCGGCGCTGGGCTGAGAACGTTCGATGCTATTTCCAAGAAAACAAATAACTAATTTTTGTAACCGATTTTTATTAAGACTTGATTCGAATCGCTGAACATCGACAAGAGATGATCTATTTCATTGAGAACTCGGGCAGCAGACTTTAACGAACAAATCATTCGCAAATTTTGGCAAAACGCCAGCAGATAGGATAAAGGTTTATGGAAGTATCACGCATACGGGCGCTACGCGGCCCCAATCTCTGGAGTCACCATACCGCTGTTGAAGCGATAGTTACATGCACACCAGCAGAATGTTCGATTGCCGATCTGCCTGATTTTGAGGCTCGGCTACGTGCGCGCTTTCCTGAAATTGGCCCTCTCCAAGCGACTGGCCATAACGACACCGTTGCGATGGCTCACGTGTTTGAATTGGCGACATTGGGCTTGCAAGCGCAAGCTGGTTGCCCGGTGACCTTTAGTCGTGTCACACAAACGTTAGAGGCAGGCGTATTTCAAGTCGTCGCGGAGTATTCTGAAGAAGCCGTAGGCCGCCTCGCAGTCGAATTAGCAGAGGCGCTATGTCTTGCCGCGCTCAACGATACGCCATTCGATTTGCCAGCTGCACTCAACCAACTGCGCGATTTAGATGAGGACGTCAGACTCGGCCCATCGACTGGCTCTATCGTCGATGCCGCTATCGCCCGCAATATACCTTTCCGCCGCCTGACCAATGGTAGCCTGGTCTTATTTGGCTGGGGTAGCCGCCAGCGCAAAATCCAGGCCGCTGAAATGGATGGCACCAGCGCCATCGCAGAAGCGATCGCGCAAGATAAAGAACTCACCAAAAAACTCCTTGATGCTGCTGGTGTACCTGTCCCCTTGGGCCGTACCGCTATCGACATGGATGACGCATGGGCAATTGCCTGCGAAATCGGCTTACCGGTAGTAGTCAAGCCCAAAGATGGCAACCAAGGTAAAGGCGTCACCGTCAATGTCACGACCCGTGAACAACTCAATGCCGGTTATATTGCAGCAGCTGAATTCCGCGACGATATTTTGGTTGAGCGCTACCTGCCCGGCAACGATTTCCGTTTACTGGTTGTGGGAAATAAACTGATCGCTGCGGCGCGACGCGATCCACCTATCGTCGTCGGCGATGGTGACCACACTGTCAGAGAACTGGTAGATCAAGTCAACAAAGATCCACGCCGTGGCACAGGTCATGCCACCTCGCTGACCAAAATTCGTTTCGACGATATCGCGCTGGCGAGCTTAGCTAAACAAGGCTATAACGCAGAATCCGTACCACCAAAGGGCAAGCGCGTGATCTTGCGCAACAATGCCAACCTATCGACCGGCGGATCTGCCACAGATGTCACCGACGATGTGCATCCAGAAGTCGCTGCCAGTGCGGTCGCTGCAGCACAAATGATAGGCCTGGATATTTGCGGTGTTGATCTGGTCTGTGACAGCGTACTTAAACCAATAGAAGAACTCAATGGCGGCATCGTTGAAGTCAATGCGGCACCTGGCTTGCGTATGCATTTATCACCATCGTTTGGCAAGGGCAGGCCAGTCGGCGAAGCCATTATCTCTGCCATGTTCGCCGATGGTGATGATGGTCGTATTCCGGTGGTTGCTGTCACCGGTACCAACGGCAAAACCACTACCGTCAGATTGATCGCGCATCTACTCACGGCCAGCGGCCTGCGTACTGGTATGACGAATACTGACGGCGTGTATATCGAAGGGCGCCGGATTGATAGCGGTGACTGTAGCGGCCCGCGTAGCGCACGCAATGTGTTATTGCATCCCGATGTTGATGCGGCAGTATTTGAAACTGCACGTGGCGGCGTGTTGCGCGAAGGCCTGGCTTTTGACCGTTGCCAGGTCGCCGTCATTACCAATATCGGTACCGGTGATCACCTCGGTTTAAATTACATCACTACTGTTGAAGACCTGGCAGTACTTAAGCGCGTGATCGTACAAAACGTCGCTGACAATGGCGTCGCGGTATTAAATGCAGCCGACCCCATCATCGCAGGCATGGCAAATAATTGCACAGGTACTGTCACCTTTTTTGCGGCTGATAGTCAACATCCAGTCATGGCAACGCATCGTGCGCAAGGTCGCCGGGTGGTGTGTGTTGAAGGTGCATATCTGGTTGCGGCAGAAGGTAAGGACGTCAATAAAATCGCTTTATCTGAAATACCGATTACACGCAACGGCGCGATTGGCTTTCAAGTTGAAAACGTCATGGCATCAGTCGCCGCTGCCTGGGGTGTCGGCATAAGCTGGGATGCGATACGTCTAGGACTCAAATCCTTTGCCAACGAAAGTGACAATGCGCCGGGTCGTTTCAATGTCTTCAATTATCGCGGTGCGACTCTGATTGCCGATTACGGTCATAACCCGGATGCGATTTCCGCCTTGGTGCAGGCGGTTGAAAGCATGCCTGCCAAGCGTCGTTCTGTTGTGATCAGTGGCGCAGGCGACAGACGCGATCAGGACATCCGCCAGCAAACAGAAATTCTTGGCAATGCCTTTGATGAAGTTGTTTTGTATCAGGATCAATGTCAGCGCGGACGTGCCGATGGCGAAGTAGTTGGGCTCTTACGTGATGGTTTAGCCAATGCCAAGCGCACCACATCAATTAAAGAAATCAACGGTGAATTTATCGCCATTGATACTGCGATGGCGAGTTTATCCGAAGGCGATTTGTGTTTGATCTTGATTGATCAGGTGGAAGAGGCCTTGGCGCATATTGCCAAGCGTATTGCCGAAGGCTGAGGCAAATTCAAAACAAATAAAAACTTAGCCGCAGAGGCGCAGAGGACGCAGAGAAATTC
>JANYFV010000452.1 GCA_025359635.1 Undibacterium sp.
CCAAGTTCCACAGAGGCGCCAAAGTGCAGCAATAAGACGTGATGCTGTAGAACTTGCATTTAATCGGCTAGAAGCGAATAGCGGGATTCATCGAGACATTTTGCGCGTATTGGTCGAGGCACATCTAAACAATCCGGTGCCATTGTTAAAGTCGATGGGCTTAGAAATGCCAACGCCAAAAATCAAAGGCACGTTTGTAGGAATAATGACCAAACCATGCAAACCCGAAAAAGTGGAACGATACAACAAAGCAAAACCTATCGAGGTTGAAGCATCAACACCTATAGAGGTTGAAGTCAAAACAGGCCTTGAAAAAGTTCAACCTCTATGCTCTGTAGAGGTTCGATTTTCTGAGCCTGTTATTTCCACTGATTCTGAGCCAATTCAAGAAGCCTATCAGCGGGAGTCAGACAGCAATCAATTGTCGGAATACTGGAACGAATCGACAGGTGAATTTATTAAGCCGCTGGTCAAAGCATCGGCAAAGCTCATCTTCCGCATCTAGCAATGAGAACTACGCGCACGCACGCGAGGAGGGAGACCGTGAACTACGCCCGCGCACGCGAGGCACTGAACCTAACAAAACCTCTCATATCCGATTATATTCAAGTACGCCCGCGCACGCGAAGCACTGAGCAATACGCGCACGCACGCGAGGACTGAAAGTTTCCGTGCCGCGAACTACGCGCACGCGAGGGAAGTTTGCCATTGCTACCCTAGTCCGAAATCGGACGAGGGTTTGCTTGCGATAAGTTAGATACCCGTTTTACGGGGATTAAGGACTGACTGAAGATAAGCCCACTACTGGACGTATCTAATCGAGTATTCCACAAATCCTACACAGCCCCTACACGGAGGTTACAAACGAGTGCACAAAACAAAAGGGCTACAAGCCTAAACTTGTAACCCTTTGTTTTTACTACGTATTCGGTGGGGTGGACGATGGGGCTCGAACCCACGACAACAGGAATCACAATCCTGGACTCTACCAACTGAGCTACGACCACCATTGAAACTTTCTTGCATTCCAAAAGTACTGCAAGAGAGCCACGAATTATACTAGCCTTTGAGCCTCATTGCAATACTTTTCATTTTGAAAAGCATTCTCTTCGCACAGAAGTACCAGGCAGAAATATAGTGATCGTTATTATTCTCATGGAAACGAGTAAAAAAAAGCCTACGCAATTGAACGTAGGCTAACTCACTCAAAGTGAGGCGGAGGGTGTTGCACGAAACAAAGTCAATATATCCCCGTCTACACTTTTTTTAATCCATTCTTACAAATTTTTACGTTTTCTTTAAATCGACAATGAACTAAGCAATCACATCTTATTTTCAGCGCCATTGAATGAACGCGCCTTTAGTTTGATTTCAACGGATTCACGTTTCTTATCTTTTCCTTCGACGACCAAGGTCAACGGAATAATGTCACCTGCTTTAATTTGATTCGTCAAATCCATCAGCATGAGATGGTAACCGCCTGGTTTGAGCTCTACCATCTTGCCGGCGGCTAAATCGAGATGTTCAATAGCACGCATTTTCATGACGTTATTTTCCATTTTCATTTCATGAATTTCTGCCACTCCGGCCGCTGACGTTTGTACCGAAACCACGCGCATATCAATGCTAGACTGTATCTTAAAAAAAGCACCTGTTGCCATTTGTTGCGGTACCGTTGCTCTTATCCATGCATCTTTAATTATCACCTCAGCGTGGACACTAAACGCGGCTAATGACAACACCAGCGCGCCTATCATTCTTCTGTGGATTTTCATATGTTTTTTCAATTCAATTAGGTATTGTGATGAGCTGCTAAAAGTTAAATGGCATGCACTAGTTGCAACGCTTCAACGAGTAATTCCGGGTTGCCTGACGCGAGTCTTTTACTATCCGATAAAATTTGTCGAAACGCGCGCGCACCTATCATGCCGGTAGTTAAACCCAGCATGTGTCTGGTAATGCTATTGAGTTTCAAACTCTTCTTGCCGGTACCGTATTTTTGCAATTGATCTTGAATATACGGCAACATCAAAGCGATCACTTCAGCACGAGTTTTGATTGGTGCTTCATCGCCATAATAGCGCGCATCAAAACCGGCCATCATGTAAGGATTATGATACGCCTCACGACCTAACATGACACCATCAATATGCCGCAAATGCAGATCAATTTCGTCTGTCGTTTTGATGCCACCATTGATAATAATTTCCAGATGAGGAAAATCGCGCTTGAGCTGATACGCAAAATCGTATTTGAGTGGCGGCACTTCGCGATTTTCTTTCGGGCTTAATCCTTTAAGAATTGCATTACGCGCATGCACGACAAAAGTAGCACAACCGGCATCAGCAATCTGCCCGACAAAATCGCGTACAAAATCATACGATTCAACATCATCAATTCCGATGCGATGCTTCACCGTCACATCGATACTGACTGTATCTTTCATCGCTTTGACACAATCGGCAACCAGTGTGGGCTCTGCCATCAAACAAGCGCCAAAAGCACCCTTCTGCACGCGCTCTGAAGGGCAACCGCAATTCAAGTTAATCTCGTCATAACCCCACTGCTCACCCAATTTGGCGCTATGCGCCAGATCGGCCGGGTCGCTGCCACCCAATTGCAATGCGACCGGATGCTCTTCCTGATTGAAATCGAGGTGATACGGCACGTCGCCATGCAATAAAGCGCCGGTCGTTACCATCTCAGTGTAAAGCCAAGTATGGCGAGTAATTTGACGATGAAATAAACGACAATGCCGGTCAGTCCAATCCATCATGGGTGCGACAGATAGACGACGGGAAGGTAAAGCGGAGGGTTTCACGATAGAGGCACAATTAAACTATTTTTAAGCCCGTATTGTACCGCGCCAAGCAATTACCTTGAGATCGTCAGCTCAAATACGGATACTATCTAGTGAGCATTTGCGAATTTCATGATGAACAACTAGTGTTAACGCCATCACATTTTATTAAATTACAGACAATAAAAGTTGTTTTTAGGCTATATGTGTCTGAAATTGTGGTGGATTTGAGTGTAAGATGTTTAGGTACTTTGCCGCTATAGAAAACGTCGATAAAGCGATCGTTGAGCGATGCACTATTCAGGGTTAAATTTCTTAATTGTTTTACCTATTTACAATTTCAGTGCAGTCAATTCTGCAAGAAGCTAGTAACTTAATACCTCCAACTTGCTAGGGGCAAACATGCGAACAAGTAAGTTGTCCAGTTTCCTCATCCCGATTATTCTTGGCGTTGTGTATTTTATTGCCGCACACCTCAGTCTTGGACTGGCCTTTGCTGGAAGCAATGCATCTCCCATTTGGCCGCCCACTGGCATTGCAATGGCGGCTCTTGCTTTTTGGGGATTGCGGTTTACACCAGCGGTAACCATAGCTGCCTTTGCTGCGAACATTTTTTCGTTTTATTCCAATAATCCAAATTTGCCGATTCAATACTGGATCGCTTCAGCCGCCATCGCACTTGGCAACTCTGCGGAAGTTTTTATCGGTGCTTACTGGCTGCGACGAGATCCTGAATTTCCCAAACTTTTTCAATCTCAGCGCAGTGTATTGCGCTTTGTCTTAATTTCTTTTCTGGTGAGTACGATTAGTGCCGGCATAGGTTCTGCCAGTCTGGTAGTTACTAAAATCATTCCTGATGCGATTCAAACGACAGTGAGTATGACCTGGTGGATAGGCGATGTCTGTGGAGCGCTTGTTTTTGTTCCGTTTGTGGCGACCTGGATACGCAATTGCATGGTGTCGACAACGCCCAGAGCATTTAATTTGATCGCTCGTTTTGTGTTGGCGCAGAGTTTCATGGCCCTACTTTCCTTATTGATATTCGGTTATTGGATCACTGATCCTGCCATGTTGCGACCTGCCGTGTTCTTGATCTTCCCTACTATTGGCTGGATCTCCTGGCAGCACGGCTTGCGTGGCGCATGCGGCGCTATAATAATTGTTGCTGCATTTGCCGTATTTAGCACCACGCGCGGATTTGGTCCTTTCGCCACTAGTGAGTTGAATGAAAGTCTGATCCTGCTCGACAGCTTTCTTGCACTCATCACCATTACCGGATTGCTGCTATCGGCAGACCGACTGGAACGCCTACGTGAGGGTTTTTCTAATAGCTTGCGCGAGTTCGCGCCACCCGGAGTTGCCCTGTTCGGTGCCATTGGAATCACGATTCTCGCGTGGCACTTATTAACACTTGAAAACGAATCTCGAGCCGAACGGCGTTTCGCACAAATCGCGACAGATGTCGTGAGTCAAATTAATGGGCGTATGCAGGATTATCAGCGGGCATTGCGCGGTGGCGCCGGCTTATTTTCAATCGATAGAACTATCGAGCGTAACGACTGGAAAACCTATGTCGACACCTTAAAACTGCAAGAATCCTTGCCCGGCATACAGGGGATGGGTTATTCCGTTCGCCTAGCACCTGATGAGTATGAAGCCTTAACCAGAAAAATGCACGCTGAAGGTTTTTCGAATTTCGCCATCAAGCCTTCTAAAAGTGGTGAGGACATTACCCCTATCATTTATTTGGAGCCCTTAGATAGCCGCAATCAACGTGCCATCGGTTATGACTTGATGACCGAACCTGTCCGCCGCGCTGCCTTGATGCAGGCGCGCGACACTGGCCAGACCAGTATTTCCGCCAAGGTCACCTTGCTGCAGGAAAATAAACAAGATATCCAGGCAGGCTTCCTGATGTTTGAGCCGGTTTACCGTGCTCATATGAACATCACCACAGCGGAAGGACGCAAGCTAGCCTTAAGAGGATATGTCTATTCACCGTTTCGCACAAAGGATCTGATACAGGGGACGTTGGGCCAGAGATGGCCAGAAATTTGGCTGGAAATATTTGATGGCACTGACACTCAGGCAAGCCAATTGTTGTATCTCGACCCCGCACTGAAAAACCAGCAAGTCACGCAAACTAGCCACTTCATGAAGGAAAAAACACTCTCAATATTTGAGCATACATGGACAATACGGGCACACTCTAGCCCGGCATTCGAAGCTGACATAGACCGTCAGAAATCTCAGTTTGTCTTCGTCGCGGGCGGCATCGTCAGCTTATTATTATTTGCGATGATACGCTTGCAATCATTAACAGTTGCGCGCGCTAACAAACTGGCCAGACAGATGACCATCGATTTACAGCACACGCAATTAGCGCTGAAACAACGTGAAAAATTCGCCGCTGTGATTTTCGAAACCACACCAGAACCATTGCTTCTAGTTGATGCAAATGGCCGTATTGTGCGCGTCAATATGGCAGCCGCACTCACCTTTGGCTATACCCAAGAGAATTTACTCAAGCTGAACATCGACGCCTTGGTGCCAGAAAATTTTTTTGTTAACAACGACGAATCGCGCCCTATGGGTGGAGGGCAAGAAGTTCAAGCACTTCGCGGCGATGGTAGCCGGTTCCCGGTTGAAGTCACATTAGCGCCGATGGCCTTTGGTGATGAAAAATTTGTCGTGGTATCCATCATCGATATCACCAAATACAAAACGGCAGAGGCGCAGTTGCGTGAGTTGTCATCAGTGAATACGGCGATTCTCAATAGTGCTGCTGTATCAATCATTTCCACTACGCCTGAGGGCATAATCACCAGCTTCAATCGCGGTGCGGAGTTAATGCTGGGTTATAGCGCGGATGAGATGATACAGCTATGCACTCCCGCCGTGATTCACGACCCCACTGAAATGTTGGCACGTGCTGCAGAGTTTTCAAATGAACTCAATCAGACTGTTGAGCCGAACTTCGACGTATTTGTAGTCAAATCGCGTCTCAATCTGCCCAATACCTACGAATGGACTTACATCCGGAAAAAAGGCGGGCGTTTCCCAGTGCTGCTAGCGAACACGGCAATACGTGATGCACAAGACACCATCACAGGTTTTCTCGGCGTTGCAGTTGACATCAGCGAACGTAAAGAGGCTGAAGCGATCATGCGGGAGAGCGAGCGCTTCCTGCACACAATTACCGACAATGTGCCAGGCTTAATCACCTATTGGGATAATGATTACCTCATCCGTTTTGCCAATGCGTCCTTTATCGAATGGTTTGGCAAAAATCCGCAGGAATTAATTGGCATGCATATCAAAGACCTGATGGGCGAAGCGAGGTTCATCGATACTTTATCTATCCTTCAACATGCTCTCAATGGCATCCCGCAACAATATGACCGCGCAATGCTCATGCCAAATGGCGTTATTCGCCATGCCTATGTTCAACTGATACCGGATATAGATGACGGCAAGGTGCGCGGCGTAATTAGTATATTGACCGACATTTCTGAACTGCATCACGCGCAACTGACGCTAGAATCGACCAATCTCCAGCTGGCGGCGAGAACAAAAGATGCTGAAGCTGCCAATCGTGCAAAAAGCGATTTTCTAGCTAATATGAGTCACGAGATACGCACGCCGATGAACGCTGTGATCGGCTTATCACAGTTGTTACAAGACACCAATCTCGATACCAAACAACGCGATTACGTTCAACGGATACGCAGTTCTTCGAAAGCGCTGCTTGCAATTCTCAATGACATTCTTGATTACTCAAAGATTGAGGCTGGGCACTTGCAGATCGAAGCCATCGATTTTCGTGTTGAAGATTTACTTAAAAATACTTCTGCCCTGTTTTCATTCGCTTGCTCGGAAAAAAATATCGAACTCATTTTTGAAATTGATGGCACGGTTCCACCCGTCCTCAAAGGCGACCCTTTGCGTCTCGGACAAGTGCTGCACAATCTGGTTGGTAACGCCATCAAATTCACGCCAACAGGTGAAATCTATATCAAGCTTGGTTGCACACCGATTGCTGGAAATTCACTATGTCTGAACGTCAATGTGCGCGATACTGGTATCGGCATGACGCCAGACCAAACTGCACGTTTATTCCATGCGTTCGAGCAAGCGGATACCTCTACCACGCGCAAATACGGTGGCACTGGCTTGGGTTTAAGTATTTCCAGGCGGCTGGTCGAATTAATGGGCGGTGAAATTACGGCCGTCAGTACACCCAATGTCGGTAGCACGTTTAGTTTCCATGTTCAAGTTGACGCCATCACCAATCTGCAACAAGAATCAGACCTGTCCGTGATGGCCTTAACCAGCCACAATCTTGGCCACGATCTTGGCCGCACTAATGGCAAAATTCAACACTGGTCAACCCTAACCGAGACAGTGCAAGGAGCGCGCATTCTTTTAGTAGAAGACAACATGACAAATCAGCTGGTGGCAAATGAATTTTTGCGTGGCATGGGCATGCAGATCGAGATAGCCAATGATGGACAAGAGGCTGTAGAAATGGTCAGCCAACACCAATATGATCTGGTGTTGATGGATTTACAGATGCCGGTAATGGATGGCTTTGAAGCCGCCCGCCACATCCGTGCAACTGAGAAAGGCAAGAACCTACCTATCGTAGCAATGACCGCAGCGGCCATGGATAGAGACAAACGGGCAACCGAAGCGGCGGGCATGAATGACCATGTATCCAAGCCCATCGAGCCAGAGAAATTGGCACAAGTTTTATTGCGCTGGCTGCCTGCCCGTGCCAAGACAGTTTCAGCGATAGCACCAGAAAAAACGATATTGAAGCGGCAGGAGAGCGATGACGAGATGCCATTTAGTCTGTCGGGTCTCGACCTTGTCACTGCCGTACGCAATCTCGACGATAAATGGAGCACCATCCGTATGGTCTGTCTGATCTTTGCCAAAGATTTCGGCAATGCCATCGAACAGTTAGACGTGTCCATGCAAAGCGGAGATTTCAAGACGGCCAGCCGCCTTGCGCACACAATAAAAGGCCTGGCACCCAACATCGGCGCTGAAGAATTACATCAAATCGCCAAAGCCTTCGAGCTCGAAC
>JANYFV010000460.1 GCA_025359635.1 Undibacterium sp.
TCGACTCCTGCACTCGTCAGTTTTTCTGCTGCCTGCTGCCAGTTGGCGTGTGCCGCCTCTGGCAACCAGGTCGCGAGATTTGCGCGCATTTCGCGGGCGGCAGGTTGGTAACGCTGGATCAAAGTCGGCAAATCGGTATTCTGTGCACGCACCCTTAACATCCAACGAGAAGCACGCTGGGCGATTGCGGTGAGTTGGCTCAGCAAATCGAGTTGCAGCTTGCTTTCCACTTTGTAATCGAGCGCATCGATCTGATCCCACAAAGGCTCGAGATCGAAAATCTCCCGTGCCAAAGTAAAAGCGCGAATCACATCGGCGGCAGTCGCGCCTGCTTCAGACGCGATGAAATTGACGAAGGTTGCGCCAGTGCGATTGACCACTGTATTCGTGATAAAGGTGGCGATGATTTCGCGCTTGAGCGGATGTGCTGCAATCGCAGGGCCAAATTTCTCTGTGAGAATCTGCGGGAAATAGGCTTTCAACGCGCCGCTAAAATATGGGTCATCCGGCAGATTACTGGCTAACAATTCATCAAACACCGACATCTTTGCATACGCTAAAACGACTGCGCCTTCCGGTGCGGTGAGCCCTTGCTTGCGCGCTCTGCGGCCAGCGATTTCATCGTCTGTAGGCAGGAATTCAATGGCGCGATTTAAGCGCTTGCTGTTCTCCAGACTTTGCATCAGGCGTTGCTGGCCATCCAGCACATACAAAGGCCTATGCGTGGCGATATCCAATGCCTGGCTTTGATAGTAATTGTCTGTCAGCACCAACAAGCCAACTTCATCCGTCATCGATGCCAGCAAGTCATTACGCTGCTTTAAGGTCAGGTCGCCCGCCTCAACGATACTGCCCAATAAGATCTTGATATTCACTTCATGATCAGAGCAATCGACACCGGCCGAATTATCAATCGCGTCGGTATAGATGCGCCCGCCATGTTGCGAGAATTCGATACGGCCGTTTTGCGTACAACCTAAGTTGCCACCTTCTGCCAAGACCTTGCAACGCAACTCGCTGCCATTCACACGGAAGGCATCGCTGGATTTATCGCCGACCTGTGCATGGGTTTCGAACGCGGCCTTGACGTAAGTGCCGATCCCACCGTTGTATAGCAAATCAACTGGCGCTTGCAATATCGCACGCAGTAATTCCACCGGTGTGATGTCAGCGACATCGATGCCGATCACAGCTCGCGCTTCTGGACTTAGCGTGATGGATTTGGCAGTTCGCGGATATACGCCACCACCTTGCGAGATCAAACTCTTGTCGTAATCATCCCAGCTTGAACGCGGCAAATCGAAGAGGCGCTTGCGCTCGGCAAATGAGCGTGCAACATCTGGCGTCGGATCGATGAAAATATGCCTATGATCAAACGCTACCACCAGCTTAATTTGTTCCGATAAAAGCATGCCGTTACCAAATACGTCACCCGACATATCGCCGATACCAGCCACAGTAAATGGTGTGGTTTGCGTATTGATGTTCATCGAGCGAAAGTGACGCTTCACCGATTCCCAGGCACCGCGCGCGGTAATCCCCATCTTCTTGTGATCGTAGCCAACCGAGCCGCCAGAAGCGAAAGCGTCGCCTAACCAAAAACCATAATCGGCCGAGACGCTATTGGCAATATCCGAGAAAGTGGCGGTACCTTTATCTGCCGCCACCACCAGATAAGGATCATCTGCATCATGCCGTATCACATTCATCGGACGTACCACCACACCCTTGACGACGTTGTCGGTGATATCGAGCAAACCAGACAAAAATATTTTATAGCAAGCAATACCTTCAGCCTGATACGCTTCACGATCAGTCGCCGGCGGTGCGCTCTTCAAGACAAAACCACCTTTGGAACCAACCGGAACAATCACGGTATTCTTGACTTGCTGCGCTTTGACCAAACCTAAAATTTCGGTGCGGAAGTCTTCGCGTCGATCCGACCAACGCAGGCCACCACGGGCAACTTTGCCACCACGTAAATGCACGCCTTCAACTCTAGGTGAATACACCCAGATTTCAAACAGCGGTTTTGGTTCCGGCACGCCCGGGACTTCGCGTGGGTTGAGCTTGAAGCTCATGTAGGGCTTACTACCGCCAGTTGATGCTGCCTGCCAGACATTGGTACGTAAAGTGGCCAGCACGGTTGCGAAGAATTGACGCAGGATACGATCTTCATCAAGACTGGCGACATTGCTTAAATTGGTCTCGATCTGTGCTTTGATTTGCTGCTGGGCAGCGTCCCTGTCGCCGCCCATTACCGGGTTAAAACGCGCATCAAATAATTCGGCAATCGCTTGCGCAATATTGGCATTTTTATTCAGTGTCGCTTCGATATAGCTCTGGCTAAAGGCGAAACCCAGTTGTTTGAAATAACGCGTGTACGCACGTAAAACGGCAATCGCGCGGGCATCCAGATTTGTCGTGAAAACCAGACGATTCAGGTCATCACTTTCAACCTCGCCGCGCCAGGCTTGTGCGAACAAAGATTCGAAACGTGCCTTGACTGCAGAAAGATCTGTGCTCGCTGGTAACTGCAGGCCCAAATCGTGTATCCAGAATGACTCACCAGCGTTCCCCACTGAGTTGGCGATATGGTAAGGATGCTCATCAAGGACGCGTGCGCCCATGCGCTCTAACACCGGCAAGGAATCAGACAGCGCGACTTTAGCGGTGTTATAGATTTTAAAACGCAGCATGCCAGGACCTGCATCCAGCGGTCGATACAGTTTTACTGCCAGTGGCTGGCCGGCCGATAAATTGGCCAGCATATCGGCATCTTCTGCCGCTACTTGCGGAGAAAAGTCTTCACGGTAAGCGGTAGAGAAGGCGCTGGAAAAACGATGCGCCAAGGCCAGACCCTGACCCTCACCATGTGAACGTAATAACTCTGTTGCGCAATCATCTTCCCAACGCTGAGCCAGCTTGGCAATCCGTGCTTCCAGTGCAGCCAAGTTAACATTGTGCGGCGCATGATCTTTAGCGCGGACCAAATAGTGAATCCGTGCCATCGGGCTATCGGTGAGCATTGGTGTGAACTCGATAGAGTCGCCATCGAGCGCATTCATTAATTCGGTACTAATTTTTAAACGCAGCTCGGTGTTGTAGCGGTCACGTGGGACAAACACCAGCGCCGAAGTAAAGCGGCCAAACGGATCACGGCGTAAAAACAGGCGGGTGCGCTGACGCTCTTGCAGGCGCAAAATTCCAATCGCGTGTTCTGTTAGTGTGTTGGTATCAATCTGAAATAATTCGTCTCTAGGATAATCATCTAGAATTGATTGTAAAGATTTCGCGGCATGACTTTCTGGCACCACGCCAGCGCTTGCCATCACATCGGCAGCACGTTGGCGCACCTGTGGAATTTCTTCTACTGTGGCCGAATACG